>NZ_OY762999.1:477500-777500 GCF_963666665.1 Maridesulfovibrio sp. | reverse complement strand
CCAGGTCTTGGTCCATACTACACGAACGGTAGCTTCGGGATTAACGGAACGTACACCGAGGGTGAAGGCGTTGATGCCGCGGATAACTTCAGGAATGGGAAAAGCGGCAACGTAACCGATTACGTTGGACTTGGTCATCATACCTGCAACGATACCGGTCAGGTAACGGGCCTGATACATGCGGCCAAAGTAGTTGCTCATGTTAGGGGTGGTTTTGAAACCGGAGCAATGCATGAATGCGGTCTTGGGAAATTTTTTGGAAACTTTAACCATGGGATCCATGTAACCGAAGCTGGTACCGATAACCATATCGTAACCTTTACGTGCGAAGTTCAGTACTACGCGCTCGGAGTCCGGACCTTCAGCAACGGATTCAACAAAGGAAGTCTCAACCCAAGGAAGAGCGTCGATAGCTTTACGACCCTGATCCTGTGCATAGGAGTAACCTTCGTCACCCACGGGAGAAATGTAAACAAAACCGACTTTAACTTTGTCCTTCTTAGCTCCGGCAAACGCAACGGATGCCAGCATCACGGACATGGCTGCAACAATAGCCATAAGCAGAACTTTACGCATCATCCACTCCTTGAGAATTGGTTAGTAAACCCTGTTGAAGTTCCGTAACAACGAACCTTCCCATGATTGTGAAAACAAAAAACAAATACACAACCAGCCCCCGGACTCCCTTCGTCCGGCAGCTGGAAATGCAAATGTCTGAAAACCTGAACCGAATTAAAGCCCTAAAAGACTTTAACTATTATTTTTCCTGAGAAACCTTCACGATGGGCTGGGCGAACTGTGTTTCGCTATCCCACGGGAAGAGAATCCAAGTATCCTGACTTACTTCTGTGATGAAGGTGTCCACTAAAGGACGCCCTTCCGGTTTGGCGTAAACCGTGGCGAAATGGGCCTTGGGAACCATTTCCCGGACCAATCTGGCGGTGCCTCCGGTATCAACAAGATCGTCAACCAGAAGCCAGCCTTCTCCTTCGCCTTTGAAATCTTTAAGTACAGTGGCTCTCTTTTCCTGAACTTTCCAATCATAAGTTGAAATGCAGACGGTGTCGATAAGTCTTATATCGAGCTCGCGAGCCAGAATCGCCGCAGGAACAAGTCCGCCGCGGGTAATGGCAAGGATTCCTTCAAAAGGACCTTTTTCAAGCAGCCGCCAGGATAAAGCCCTGCAATCTCGGTGCAGCTGTTCCCATGAAATGGGGTACATTCTATTATATCTGTCTGCCTTGGACAATTTATCTTCTCCTTAATTTCCATGCATGCACGCGGTTTCCCTAGCCCAAGGAATGGACAAGAGCAACATAAAAATAAACGCAATTCCACATTTATGAAAATTCAGGGCTCTTTTCCATCAGGTCAGATCGACCTCAATTACCGTAAAACATCACCTTAAACAGCAGCCAATCTTTTAACAATAGAGAACTCATTCCGTCTACCCTGAGCGGTCATTGATAAAATCTCTCCTGAGTCATTATTTATTTTTAATTTTACATAAAACACAGGCAAGGATAAAAGAATAATTGTAGCAGAGAAACACAATCACCCCAAAATTAAAGGTTATGACTTATGAGATTTCAGGATGCCGCCCGACTGCGTTACAAAATAACCATTCCCATTATTCTTGTGCTGACTTTGGCTGCACTTTACCTTTTTCACACAATACTTATTGAACGCAAGAACCTTCTGGACACCCAGAATCTGCTCAGTGGGTTACGCACAACAGCCGTTGAAATCCTGACTGCTCCTGCCGAAACAACACATGAATCAACTCTGAAAATCTTCAAATCCATTCTTGAAGAATTGCAAAGCTACCCTGCGGACATCCGCTTGGCCAATCTGTTGGATAACGAAGACTCAAAACTTTTTTTCTCGGCAGAAAATTTCCTAAAAGCCGCAGCATCGGGTAATAGCAAAGCTTTAACAGTAGCTATGCGTGAACTGGACTCCTCCATAGGAATGGTCACAGTTGATATCAACAAGATCTCAGACAACTTTCATGTGAATATGGTTAAGTATGAATATGGAATTCTCTTTCTGATCTGCATCCTTGCGGCACTGCACCACTTCCTTGTGGACTCTCCCATGCGTGAAGAATTAATCCGTTGCGCCCGGGAAAAGGAAGTCAGCAAATCAACAATCAAAAAACTTGCCGAACGGGATACCCTGACCAACCTTCCCGGCAGGATGAAATTTTACGAAGAAGCGGAAAAAGCCGTATCCACCGCCACGAGATACGGCTCAGACCTCGCACTCATAAAAATGGATATTCACGACTTCAAAACCATCAACCAGATACACGGCCAGAAGGTCGGGGACAAGATTCTGGCAGGGTTTGCACGTGTAGTGCGTAAGAACTTAAGGCGTCCGGACAGCTTTTTCAGGGTTGGTGGAGACAAATTCATCATCCTTGCCCCGCACACAAATGTTACCAACGCCAAGAATCTTACTGAAAAAATCAACAAGCTGATTTCGACCGCAAAAATCCTGAAGCCAGTCCCTTTCATGATGAATACCGGAATCGCCATGTGCGGACATGAAGATTCAGGAGAGTCCCTGCTCAAAAAGGTTGATCTGGCTTTGAATGAATCCAAAAAATATGGCCCCGGGACCGTTTACACCCACCCCGAATCTGCAAAACCTACTGAGTAACAAAATGAGAACACCAAAATTTATTATTGTAACTGTCTTTGCTGTCGCCCTATTTCTGGGGCTTGCAGCCTGTTCCACCCACAAAACTGTCCCTGCCCCGGCAAAGCATGACGCCGGACATAAAGCAGGACAGATCCCTCTACGTGATTTCTTTAAGAACCCGGCAGCGGAAGGTTTTACTATCTCCCCGGACGGCAATAAAATTGCTTGGCAGGCTCCTTGGAAAAACAGACTCAATATTTTTGTCAAAGACCTTTCCAGCAATAAAATCACCAGAGTAACCAGCGCAACGAAGAGGGATATTTACGGATACTTCTGGGCCGGAAACGAACGTATTGTTTTCGGGCAGGACTCGGGTGGAGATGAAAACGTCCACACCTTTTCAGCCGCCATCGACGGAAGCGGGGAAAAAGACCTGACCCCATATGCAAACACCCGCACCAACCTGCTGGACGAGCTTGAAAATGATGCCGACCACATCCTGATCACCATTAATAAAGACGACCCCAGACTCTTTGATGTATACAAACTCAACGTTGTCACCGGAGAACTCAAACTGGAAGCACGCAATCCCGGTGACGTTGGTGGCTGGATGACCGATCATAACGGAACAGTTCGCCTTGCCATTGCCAGCCGCAACGGCCAGAACGTCATTCTCTACCGGAAAAATGCAAATGATTTATTCAGGCCGATCATGAGCTTGGATTTCAGGACATCATTCACTCCCCTGCTTTTTGATTTCCAAAATGAAAAATTCTACGTCAGCACGGACATCGATCGAGATAAACAGGCTATCTATCTTTTCAACCCGGATACCCTCAAGCTGGAACATCTCGTTTTCGAACATCCTGAAGTAGACGTAACACAGCTTCTGTACTCGAAAACACGCAAAGTAATAACTGGTGCAGGATTTTATACGGACAAGCATCATTACGTATTTTTTGATGATAAGCGCGAAGAAGTTCAAAACGATCTAGACGCCATGCTGTCCGGATATGAGGTTGTCATCACTGATGCTGACAAAGATGAATCCAGATGCATTGTCCGTACATATTCTGACCGCAGCCTAGGCTCCGGATACCTCTACGATATCGAAAGCAAGCAGCTCGAAAAAATTGCGGAAGTCAGCCCATGGTTTGATCAGACAAAGATGACTGAGATGAAACCTGTCTCCTTCACTTCCCGTGACGGGCTGACCATCCACGGTTATTTAAGCCTGCCGAAAGGAAAAGAGGCTAAAAATCTGCCAGTGCTTATCAACCCTCATGGCGGACCTTGGGCCAGAGACTACTGGGGATTTAATCCCGAAGTACAATTCCTGACCAACCGCGGTATTGCGGTAATGCAGGTCAATTTCCGGGGCTCCGTGGGATATGGCCGCGAATTCTGGGAAAAAGGATTCAAGCAATGGGGCCTCAACATGCAGAACGACATAACTGATGCCGTCAACTGGCTGATAGAGCAAGGCATTGCCGATCCTAAACGGGTAGCCATATACGGCGCATCATATGGTGGATACGCCACTCTTGCAGGACTGACCTTCACACCGGACCTGTATGCCTGCGGTATCGACTACGTCGGACCGTCCAACCTGTTCACTCTGCTGGAAACACTGCCGCCGTACTGGGAAACAGAAAAAGAAGAATTCTACATCAAGGTAGGTGATCCGGTACGTGACTACAAACTTCTACGTAAAATCTCCCCGGTATTTCATGCTGACAAAATCAAGGCACCGCTCTTCGTAGCTCAAGGAGCCAATGACCCGCGCGTGAAACAGGCCGAATCCGACCAGATAGTCAAAGCTCTTCGGGACCGAGGAGTAGCGGTAGAATACATGGTTAAAGACGACGAAGGTCACGGATTCCACAATCAGGAAAACCGCTTTGATTTTTATGAAGCCATGGAAAAATTCTTGGACAAACACCTGCTGCAATAAGCAAAACAACACCTCTCAAAACCATATGGCTGAAAGCATCCTCTGAAACGGACTGCTTTCAGCCTTTTTTTACTAACACCTTTTAATCCAGCATATCCTTGCCCCAGAACAACCTCATGATGTATACTGAACTAAACTCTACTAATAAAAAAATAAAATGGCCTTACACTGACTGAATCTGTGTTACGTGCATATTGGGAGAAACAGCAATGAAAAGAGAGCGAATCTTTTGGGCCAACAAACTGGCAATAGTCTGTGTTACTTTAAACTATATACTTCTATTCCCCTTAGTCGACATAGCTTACTCCCAAAAAACTCATCCACACCAGCCGGAAACAATTCTGGTACTCCACTCATATTCAAATGACTTCCAATGGACCAACGGTCTAAACCAAGGGATAATTGACGGATTCAAAGAACTGAACCGCCCGACTCTTTTCAGAGTGGAGTTTATGGACACTAAAAATATATACAACAAGACATACATCGAATCACTGTTCACTATTTACAAACAAAAATATGCAAAATCTCAACCCGACGGAATCATCGTCAGCGACAACAACGCCCTAAGTTTTATAGAGAAACACGGCAAAGAACTTTTCCCCGGAGTTCCAGTGGTTGCCTGTGGAATTAATAAGGCAGTTCCACCGGATCCAAATTCACAAATCAAAAGCGTTATAGTTGAACAGGCAGACCATGCTGAAACTATCCGACAGGCATATCTGATCAGACCTGACGCCCAGAAAATATTTGTAATTTATGATTCCACGCCAACCGGAATCAGTATTGCCGAAGAAATACGCACTATTGCTGCAACAAACGGAACCGCCATTCCGGTCGAATTCATAACCGGAATGAGTTTTGATGAATTAAAGCATTTTGCCTCCACCCGCAGAAAAAACGACTTCCTTTATCTGCTTCCTTTTTTCAGATCAGCAGATGGAAGAATTCTTCCTCAAGGAGATGCGGAAAAAGAGCTTTCCGGAATTTCATCCGTACCAATAGTGGTATCATGGGCATATCAACTCAACACCGGCACATTGGGAGGAAACACCCTGCAACCCAATGAGTTCGGAAAACAAGCCGCACTCACTCTAGCAGAGATTCTGCAGGGTAATGCGGTCCCACCATTTCAAAAAATCGCGACAACACAGCAGAACATATATGATTACATTACAATGCAACGTTTCAATATCCCGGAAAGCAGCCTTCCGAATAATGCCATCATTATAAACAAACCGATAAATTTTCTGGAAAAACATTCTTCAGTGCTGATTCCGGCCTCAGGTGCATTCTCTATCCTGCTCTGCATAATGGCATTGCTGGCAATGAACCTGAAAAAACAAAAACTGCTCAACCAGAATAACCTGAAGATGATGGAATTGGACAACGAAATAATTGAGACCCAACGCGAATTGGTCACAACCCTTGGCGAAGTTATAGAAGTCAGATCAAAGGAAACAGGAAATCATGTAAAAAGAGTAGCAAGTATTTCGCGCCTGCTAGGAGAAAAGCTTGGATTGGAAGCAACAGAACTAAAACTGCTCGAAGCTGCTTCACCAATGCACGATGTAGGTAAAATAGGAATTCCTGAAACAATCCTCCACAAAAAAGGGAGACTGACAGACAAAGAATATGAAATAATCAAGCAACATACTAACATTGGAAATGACATACTGAACAAATCCAAACGCGAACTACTGAACACAGCACGTATAATTGCATCGCAGCACCATGAACGCTGGGATGGAACGGGTTACCCCTATGGTTTACGGGGAAAAAACATTCATATCTATGCGCGGATAACCACACTTGCAGATATATATGACGCAATCTCCTCGGACCGGTGCTACAAAAACGCATGGCCCGAAGAGAAGGTTTTTAAGTATATCAAAACAGAAAAAGGAAAAATTTTTGATCCAAGTCTTGTAGATTTATTTTTTGAACATATTGACGAAATTAGAATTATTCGGAGTAAATACCCATCCCAGTAACACCTAGCGCCGCAATAGAGATATCCCGGAAATCTTGTTGAAAGTCCGTACTGCAAAGGTATCGGTCATACCGGAAACGTAATCCACAATCTTCTGGGTATTCTGGTACACAGTAGCCTCAGCAGATGGAGCATAAAGTTCCGGCAATAGCTTGACTGATTTCTTGCATTTCGCACCCAGCTTACCTTTAGTATGCATCTCAATGACTATACGTCCCAGAAAATCCAGAATCTTCCACAGTACTTCATAAGCAGCGGCCTCGGTTTCGATAACTTCTGTGGAATTGTAGACCTTCTCAATTGCAATTTTCTTAAGCTTGCTGAACTCCTTGGCCTTGCCGATTTCCTCGGTCAGGCTGGAATTAAATTCTCCGGCAAGAATATCCTGCTCATGATCGAAAAAGACACCACAGGAACTTTCCACCAACGCGTTAATGGTGCAGGCCCGCAAATATTCCACCTGTTCTTTCTTGCCGGGAATGCGGTCTACGCGTTCAATGATATCCGTTTTATTATCTAGAATATCCAAGAAAATACTGCGCAATTCATCAAAAGAAATCAAATCAAGACGGTGTCCGTCTTCAATATCAATAACGTGGTAGCAAATGTCATCCGCAGCTTCGACAAGATAAGCAAAAGGATGGCGCACCCATTTTTTCTCTTCCAGTTCAATCAATCCGAGATGTTCGGCAACTTCGGCGTAAATCTCAGCTTCACTGGCAAAAACACCGAACTTCTTCTTATCCTTGATGTGCCCGGAGACATATGGATACTTAGTAAAAGCGGCCAAGGCAGCACAAGTCAGCTGCATGCCGCCTTTGCTGTATGGTCGCTGCAAAGCGAGGATATTGCGCAATCCCTGCGCATTACCCTCAAACCATATGAAATCGTTACGATGCTTTTCATCAACCATCGGGCAAAGCTCTGAGCCAATTTCTGACGTTTGAAACCAGTCCCGGATGACATCTTCACCGGAGTGACCGAAAGGAGGGTTGCCGATATCATGAGCAAGGCAGGCTGTTGCCACCACTGTTCCCGGTTCAGAGGGAATCAGATCAAGATCAGGATATTTTTCCACCAGCCGACTGCCGACCATATTGCCGAGAGAACGTCCTACAGAGGAAGTCTCAAGACTGTGGGTCAACCGGGTTCGCACATAATCACTGCGTGAAAGCGGAAACACCTGTGTCTTGTCCTGCAACCTCCTGAAAGCTGATGAGAAAATTATGCGGTCAAAATCGCGCTGAAACTCACTGCGGTCCTTATCTGCGTAGTCTGATTTTTCTTTTCCTATTCTCTGCTTGCTTAATAACTTATTCCACTTCATTTAAACTCTATCCTTTGACTACTCATCAAAATATTTTTTCTTTATCCGATCCAGAGTTCCATCTAAACGCATTGCCTCAAGGGCTGCGTCAAATCTATCACGCAAACGCCCCAATTTACGCTTTCTGGAAAAAGCAACATGGACAGCACTTATATTAACCGGAGGGCCCAGCCTTCGAATCTGTCCCGCGACGCCCATTTTATGCATGGTATTTAATGAGGAAAAAGTATCGCCTACATAAATATCAAATCGTCCTCTAAGAAGCTTGGTAATATTCATTTCCGGAGAAACGCCTATTTCAACACGTGATTCCGGAACTTCATTCTTGAAAAAGGAATCTACTTCCTTCCCATAGCTGTAACCGCCAACCACTCCGAATGAACAGTTCTTAAGTTGAGTTAAATCACCGTTAAAAACAAGAGGGGAATCTTTGCGTACAAAAAAAGATATCTTCTCAGCACGAACAGGTTCACTGAAAAACATCTTCTCAACCCGCTCAGGACGCCTGAATATACCGAAGACGCCATCGGTTTCTCCGGCCATTCCCATTCTCAATGCTCGTGACCACGGGATAAGCTCAATTTCCAAATCTTCTCCCATACGGCGGAAACATTCTTCTATGACTTCTATGTCATAGCCTTTAAATGTACCATTCTGTGAATACGAATACGGCTCATATTCCAAGGAAACCAAAGAATACCCTTCCGCCCATCCTGTCAGGCTTACAAGTAACATGCAAACAAACAAGGCTGATAATAGTGCTGTATTTTTTAGTATTTTAGGAGACATATATCAATATTACCTTAAACCGATTCCCGATACAATATATGCACAAAACTCACACAACCAGCTAGCCGCGATACGAAAACAACAACTTCAAAACACTGCGCACCCGATCAGAAAAAATTTTCTCACCAAGTAATTTTCCGGCAACTTTCTTATTCATCTCCGCAAGTGTGGGATAAGGATGGATAGCCCCAGCAAGAGTTGCTAGCCCCACCTTACCGTTCACTGCAGCCACCCACTCTGAAAGCAACTCTCCGGCATGTACCGCTGCAATCTGGCACCCGATGGGCTTATCCTTTTCATTGAGCAGCAACTTGATCCGGCCTCGTCCCTCGCCTTCTGCAAGGGCGCGATCACTGGAGGAAAACTCTTCAATTACCGTTTTAAATTTAATACCTGTCTTCTGCGCTGCTTTTTCATTCATACCAACACTGGCTAGTTCAGGATCAGTATAAGTACACCAAGGCAACCAAGTGTAATCAGCCTTACGCGGAATTTTAAAAACCGCATTGGAAACGACGATTCCGCCTTCATATCCTGCGGCATGGGTAAAAAGATGCTTACCGGTCACATCTCCAGCAGCATAAATATGCGGAACTAAGGTGCGCATACGGGCATCCACCACAATAGAGCCATGCTCAATCTCAACACCTATATTCTCAAGCCCCATACCGGAAGTATTGGATCTGCGCCCCATGGCGACCAATAATTGCGAACCGGTAACTATCAATTTTTCCCCACCGGATTCCAGCTGAACTTCAACACCCTCATTGCAGTTCCTGACCTCATGAACCTTTGCCCCAAGGATAAAACGCACCCCATCCGCAGCCATACCATCCATGACATAACCGGCCATATCCTCATCTTCACGGCTGAGAATCTGATTGCTGCGCTGAATGACCGTGACTCTGCTGCCAAACCGCTGGAACGACTGGGCCATTTCCACAGCTATGGGACCACCGCCGAGCACAACCAATGATTCAGGGAGTTCCTGCAAGGTAAATATATCTACATTGGTAAGGTACGATACTTCATCAAGACCTTTGATAGGCGGTACAGAGGGAGAAGAACCCGTGGCAACCACCCACGAACGGGCCGAGACATTACTTCCGTTTAAGAAAACCGAGTAAGAATCAACAAAACGGGCTTCCCCGAAACGAACCTCAACTCCCAACGAGTTGAACCGCTCCACGGAATCGTGAATCTGGATAGTATCAATAACATCCCTGATCCGCTTGGAAACCTGAACGAAATCCACCGGAGGAAGCTCAACTTCGGGTAGGCCGAAATCACCTGCACGGCCCATAAGATGACGCACTCTGGCGCTACGGATCAAGGTCTTGCTGGGCACGCAGCCATAGTGCAGGCAATCCCCGCCCAGCTTCTCTTCTTTATCAATCAGAAGGACCTTTACGCCAAGTTGTGCGGCCCCGGCCGCAATAGTCAGCCCTGCAGCTCCACCACCGATAACGCCGAGGTCATAATCATATCGAGCCATCCCATCTCCACTTTAAATATGCAGCACACCACGCAAGGCAGCTCCGTAGAGCCCGCTCTCCTGATTGTCATTTAAAAATACAGGTATCTGCTTCAAAAGATCACCCATGGAACTGGAATCGAGAAATTCTTCAATGAACACAGGCTGCTCAACCACGAAGGGATTTTTAGCCACAATACCTCCGGCAATGTACAACCCTCCGGTGGCGCAAACAGTTATGGCATAATTGCGGCAGCAACGGGCAGTGAATCGCGAATACCATTCCAGGGTCTTACCGCCCTGCTTCATCTTTTCAGCGACCAGTTTCGGTTCAAGGTCTTCTCCGGTAAGATATAGGTGCAGCATATTCAAGCCGCGTCCGGTGAGCACTTCATCACCGCAGCAATAAGAAATTTTGCGCTTATCCATAACGAAGTTACAAAAATCCAACTCATCTACTGTCTGGCAGGGGAAGCTGATATGCCCGCCCTCGGACGGCACAGGAACATACCCCAGTTCGGAGACAGGAACAGGGACCAATGCACAATGGCCCAATCCGGTTCCGGCACCGATCACTCCCACCGTACCTGTAGGTGAAATTTCAGCATCATGGATGATCCGGCAGCCCTCTACCGCCGGAGTACGGCAGGCATAGGCCTGAGCCGCAAAATCGTTAATCAGCACGGCAGCGTTGAAGCCGTATTTTTTATAACCGCCCCGAAAATCAACATCCCAATCAACGTTGGTAACATTGCAGTAAACACCGCCAATTACCGGACCGGCCACAGCTATAACCGTGACATCAAAATCCGACGGCGAGTACGGAAAATCACTTGCGGCCAACATTTCCATAAGATGATCAAAACTGCGAGCTTCAACACTGGAAAGCCAGACAGTTTCCTTCATAACCAGCTTATGGCCCGGGCCGGATTCAAATGCGGCAAACCTGCTGTTTGTGCCCCCAATATCTACGGCAAGAACAAGTCCCATTATAGCAATCCCCTGCTCTGAAAATTAATTTTCTTTTCCCGATAAACTGACCGAAATTCTAATACATTCATAGAAATAAATAAATGAGATTGATTCAATGCTTCCTGCCTTGTCAAAAACCGGACACAGAAAAACCCGGCACGGACTATCCCTTCTCGGGATGCCGCACCGGGCATATGATTCAATTATGTTTGGAGATCTGTTCTATCTGCCTAAGACGCCTTAGCCTTCACTAAAGGGACTTCATGCAGAATCTTGTCCTTGGAATTCTTCTCCTCCCGGCGCATCTTGATATACTTGCGGGTAATATTCCTGAGTGCTTCAGCTTTCTCTTCGCGGTCATCCACAACAAGAAAAGCTGCAAGTTTTCTTTCCAGTTTGTAAGGATTCTGTTCATTTTTAATGGCAAGTACACCATCAAGAATCATCTTCTGGTTAATCAGCTCATTGCGGGTCCGGCAACGAACTGTTTCAGCCATGGGCGCGAAGATCATATTACTGAAGATTACACCATAGAGAGTTGAAATAAAGGCTACCGGAATATGTTTAAGGATCATTGCCGGGTTATCAATCCCCATAAGCAGGCCGATCAAACCTATTACTGAACCTGCAACACCGAAAGCTGGGGCAAAACGGGCCATGGACTGAAATACACGCTCGGATTCTCCGCGGCGCATATTGAAAAATGACATTTCAGTCTTCAGGCAATCCTTAATTTCATCTTCCTCAAAATTATCCACCAGCAGCATGAGTGCATGGCGCAAAAAAGAGATCGTTGTTTTTTCGCCCGCTTTTTCAAGGGAAAGCATGCCGTCCATCTTGGACCGGACACTCAAGTCAAGCAGGGTCTCAACAATCTCCTCATGTGTAGCAAGGCGGCTGGAATAAGTGTCCTGCACCACCCGAAAAGCTTCACGAAGCTGCTCCACCGGATAGCTGAGCAGAACCGCAACAGCCAGACCGGAGAGAACAATGGCAAGGGCCGCAGCGTTCCAGTAAAGGGCAATTCCACCGCTGAGCCAAAAGCTTCCGGCAAAGATGGATGAGGCGACTATGACACCGATTAAATTCTTTTTATTCATTACAGACCTCCTTACTGGGCATTGACGTCGGTATTAATGACTACGATCTCGACCCTGCGGTTGTTGCCTTCCACCTTGCCCATGTCATCGGGCAGTTCCGGAGCAACTCCGCCGCGTCCGCTGACTATAATACGGACCGGATCGATTGATTTTGTATTGATCAGATATTCTGCAACCTTGGCGGCGCGTCTTGCGGAAAGTTCAAAAGCGTTCTGCGTGCCCACTTTGTCAGCGTCAGAAGCATCAGTATGGCCGATAATATGAATGGCGTGCTTGCTGGTTTTGAGCACTTCAGCAACTTCAGCGAGATACTTGCTGGTCTTGGCACCAAATACAGTCTGTCCGGGAGTGAAAAAGGCACTGCCACGCATGACAATCTTAAGTTCCCCATCCTCTTCCTTCATACTCACGGCACCGTCATTGCTGCGATAAAGCACATCTTCGGGAGTCATGATCACTCTGGCAGAACTTGACATGGCGTCACGATGAAATGAAATCATTTCGATCAAGCCGTCAGCAGGATTCATTGCAACCTCTGACTGGGCATTACCCTCGAAAATGACTTTTATATTCTCCTTCGATTGGCTGTAGATAAACAGCACAACAAAAAGAACGAACATAACCATCATCAGGTCTGACCACGGAACTGCCCAGCCGTTCATGCCGGAAGTATCCGTGTCTCCTGAATTAAATTCCATAAGGTCAAGTTCACATTTAATTTCATCGAATTTCATACCATGCTCCATCATCTGCTGAGTACGGGATAACCCGAGGTTCTCTTTCGATTCTTAAAGCAAGGGTAATGCCAATCACCATAACAGTGTATATTACAGGGGCTAAGAAAGACTATTTTTAGTTAAGGAAAGGATAAAAATTGAAAAAGTCAAAAACAGGACATAAACGGATGATCTGAAAAAAAAGACGCTCACCGGAATCGGCAAGCGTCATTCAATTGATCTGCTAAGCTGGAACAATACTACAGGTCGATACACAGCCCGTCCTGAGCCATAATAATCTTATCCGGCCGGAACTCGGCAAGCTGCGAAAATTCAATGGTATCATCCAGAAACTTCTGGAGCTGAAAATCATTCATCACAGGTTCCTGATGGAATAGGCAAAGGGTTTTGACCTTAGCCATACCTGAAAGCTCAACCGCAATGATATTATTGGAATGCCCCCAATCTTCCTTGATGGAATTAGCCTCGGCAAAAGAATACTGGGCATCCATGATCAAAAGGTCCGCTTCCTTAAAAAATTCAACAAAGCCCTTATCCGCAAGGGCTGTAGCACTTTTGTGCTCACAATCCGTTGAATACACAGCAGACTTGCCGTCTTTTTCAAAACGGTATCCGAAAGAACCACCCGGATGGTATTGGGCCTTGATCTCAATATCGACTCCGGCAACTTGAAATTTCTGCCCGTTCTTCAACCGAACAAAATCAAATTCTGCAGCCAGATTATCAAAATGAACCGGAAAGCATGGCTCACTCTGCTGATTACGCAGAACCTTTTCAATATTGGGATGCCCACCGTAGAATGTTATTTTATTACCGGGAATGTATGCGGGAACGAAAAAAGGGAAACCCTGCACATGATCCCAATGCAGGTGGGACATGAGGATATGAAAATGCGCTCCCGGAGCACCATGACGGTCAGCCATAATCTTGTTACCCAGATCTCGCAGTCCGGTGCCGCAATCGCAAATGATATATTCATCCCCCTGCCCTTCAACCTGAATACAGGGAGTATTGGTTCCATAGGAACCACGAACAGGGAAAGGGAGCTCATTGTCAATAAACTGGTCAAGATCCGTAGTTGAGTCGATTCCCTTTTCAACTGCGATCTCAAGTGCGGCCTTGACCTTGGCTCTGGCTCTTTCGGCATTGAATGTGGCAGACAGGGAACCTCGTGCTCCCCAGATGCATACCTTCATTAATTACTCCTGTTCAGAAATTTATTAATTATTACATCCAGAAGCACAAAAGAGCAACAAAAGCGTATAAAAAATAACATAATTCCTACCAGAGCCATTCACATTTGATCATTTTCAAACTATCAACCAACAGTACCAATCACCAAAAAGGAATTATCATGAGCATATATAGAACAGTAAAACCGCTGATTCTCGGATCAGGCTCCCCGCGCCGCAAGGACCTGCTGCACTCAGCCGGACTGGAATTTGAAATCAAACCCGCAACATGTGAAGAACCAACCCCGACTCCCGGTCAGGATCCGGAAGACTACGCAACAAAAATGGCCGAACTCAAAGCCATAAACGTTGCTGAAAACAATCCCGGAACATACGTACTCGGTTCCGACACCATAGTAGTCCGTGACCGCGACATCCTCGGTAAACCCGTAGACCGTGAAGAAGCCTACCAGATGGTAAAATCCCTTTGCGGAAGAAAACATAAGGTAATCAGCGGCTGCGCGCTTATTTCCCCTGAAGGCAAAAAAATGAGCTACGCAGTCTCCACCGAAGTTGAGTTCATAGATTTCAACGAAGCAGCAGTACGAGCCTACGCCGCCACCGGAGAACCGGACGACAAAGCCGGAGCATACGCCATTCAAGGCCAAGGAGCGTTTCTGGTCAAAGGTATCAGCGGATCATACACCAACGTAGTGGGACTGCCCCTTGCGCGTGTCATTGAAAGTTTGATGGATTGGGGAGTGATTGTTGCGGGATAGGGATGAGTGCACACCTTTTATACATATAAATAATGATCTTTTTATCCAATTCGCATATGATAGTATTTTCCAGAAGACCGTCTGCTTAGTCGCAGACAAATAACATTTTGATAACCACACCGGACAAGAATAAATGCTGGCCCTGATAGACATGCGAACAATGCTGCAAGTCGGCGCAATGGTATGCCTTACTTTAGCACTGGTTATGACTTACTATTTTTTTGCTCGAAAAACATATCAGGGATTTCAACACTGGACAGCTGGATTTGTATGCGTGGGCATAGGAGCAGTTTTAGTTTCTATGCGAAATTTACTTCCGGCTTTTATTTCGATTATTTTAGGTAATTTTCTCATTATCATGATGCCTGCCTTACTCCTGTATGGCCTGGAAGTCTTTTTAAGCCTTGAGCAAAGACAAACAAAACTCAACACAATAGCCATAGCGTTATTTGTTTCAGCCTTCTTATGGTGGACATATATCAGCCCAAGCGTACACTTTAGAATAATATGCATAAGCATTCTAATGGCTTTACTTTTCGCACAATCATTTTACATCTCAATAAAATACATCCCATCAACATTAGGCAAACAGGAATGGTTGTTTGTTGCAACACTGGGTATATCTACCATATCTTCTGCCTTTCGGGCGACAATAACTATATTAAGTATAGGCAATGTAAAATTTATAAACAACACAAACATTCTACAATCAACAGCCCTACTTTTAATTATATTAAGCGTAACAGCATGCGCTTGCTCTATTCTTATATTGAACTCTTATCGAATGGAAAACGACCTAAAAAAAGCCAGAGACAGAATTGAAGGACTCGTCAATATTGATGATTTGTGCAAAATTTATAACAGAAGATTTTTTAACAAAAAACTAGTTCAAGAATTTACTAGACACCAAAGGACCTCAACACCCTTATCTCTGCTGATGCTAGATATTGACTGCTTTAAACTATACAATGATACCTACGGACACTTAGCAGGAGATCAATGCCTTACACAAGTTGCATCTGTATTGAATATGTCCGTGGGCCGATCTTCAGACATAACTGCGAGATATGGAGGCGAGGAATTTGTTGTTCTTCTACCGAACACGGAAACCAAAGGTGCCCAAAATGTAGCTGAGACCATCCAAAAAGGTTTAAAACATGCTGCAATCCCCCATAAAGCCTCAACTGTAGCTAACACTATAACCTTAAGTATTGGTATCGCCACAATCATTCCAGAAAGATCAACCTCACCTAATTTGCTTATTAAGCATGCCGATCATTCTCTATACATAGGAAAAAACAATGGAAAAAATCAAATTCAAATATATACGGACACATAACAATATCCCACACAACTCCCCACCAACAATAAACAGGACCGATACACAGGATCAGGCGGATGCAGTCCCACATGCCCACCACACAGTTTTAAATAAATTTAAAAAACGCAGCTATAAACATAGTTAGACGGCCACTGACGCGTGTCATTGAAAGTTTGATGGATTGGGGTGTGGTTCTTGCGGGATAGGGGTAAAACATACATTCATGATGCTTTACTGCTGTGGTTACTCTTGACCCAACACAATTTAACGATCACACTGGCGAACCAATTTATATATAAGGATATGAGGAGACTTGATCGTGAATCTGCAAGACACCCCGACCCTGAAAAATGCGCTAGCACTTAGTGCCGAGAAATATACAGACCGCCCCGCTGTCTGCTTTGTGGGCGAAACACCCATGACCTACGGTGAGTTCAAAAAGCTGGTGGACGACGTCTCCTTGCTGCTCCACAGCCGCAGCATCACCAAAGGCGACAAAGTCGCCATCTTGAGCGAGAACATGCCCAACTGGGGTGCCGCCTATCTTGCCATCACCTGCATGGGGGCCATTGCCATTCCGATACTCACCGAATTTCACGAAGGTGCAGTTCATCACATTCTCCGCCATTCCGAATCCAAAGCCATCTTTGTTTCCGAACGTCTGCAGCACAAAGTGGATGAATACGAATCCGATGATCTCCACACAGTTATCACTATCAATGACTTTTCGCTTTCCACAAACGAGGGACTGCGCCAGACTTTTAAGGAAGGCATGGTCCAAGCACGTAAATCCTTTGAACACGTCAAGGAACAGGTCAAAGAACGAATCAGCAAGGAACTGGAAAAATACACAGATATGGGCAAAGAATTCGTTCGCCCATCAACTGAAATCGACGTTGATGACATTGCCGCGATCCTATACACCTCCGGCACCACAGGAAGCTCTAAAGGCGTCATTCTCACACACCGCAACATTGTGTTCAACGCCATTGCAAGTGCCAATATCGTTGACGTGAATACCGAGGACCGTCTTGTTTCGGTCCTGCCGCTGGCGCACACCTTTGAATGCACTCTGGGCATGGTCCTGCCGCTCATTCATGGAGCTTCCATTCATTACCTGCGTAAGCCGCCAACTCCCAAAACCCTGCTCCCGGCCATGGCCAAGGTTAAACCGACCATGCTGCTCATCGTGCCGTTGATTATTGAAAAAATTTTCAAGAACCGCGTCCAGCCCAAGCTCAAGGGGTCCGGCATCATGCGCAGTGTCATGAAGCTCGGTGCTGCCCGCAAAAAGCTCTATGCTGTTGCCGGTAAAAAGCTCATGGAAGCCTTTGGCGGAAAGCTTCGCTGCATGCCTATCGGCGGAGCATTCCTGGCACCGGAAGTCGAAGAATTTCTTGTACATTCAGGTCTGCCCTATACCGTTGGCTACGGCATGACCGAGACCAGTCCGCTCTGCACCGGTGAACCAGCCAGTTCCACCCGTTTCCGTTCTGTCGGACGCCTTCTTAAGGGCATGGAAATAAAAATAGATAATCCCGACCCCGAGACCGGCGAAGGTGAGATTCTGGTCAAAGGCCCAAACGTTATGCAGGGCTACTACAAGGCACCTAAAGTCACGGAAGAAGTACTCATAGGAAACGGCTTTCTCCGCACTGGCGATCTCGGTTACATTGATAAAGACGGATACATTTTTCTGCGGGGTCGCCTGAAGAATGTGATCATCGGTCCCAGCGGCGAAAATATTTATCCCGAAGAAGTCGAATCCATTATCGGCGAATGCGACTACGTATTGGAATCAATTGTCTATCGCGCCGAGGGCAAGCTTGTTGCCCGCGTTCATCTCGATTATGTCAAATTTGATGAAGAACTCGGTACCGGTAAAATGATTGAGTCAAAAGCCCGCGAAGCCGTGCATAATCATCTCGATTCCATCAAGAAGACCGTCAACGGCAAGGTCTCCAGTTTTGCGAAAATCTCCAAGGTAATCGAACAAAGCGAGCCGTTTGAAAAAACTCCCACTCAAAAGATAAAACGCTATCTCTACATAGACATGGAAGAAAACCAAAAACGATAGAACTTATTCAATCGACAAGTTACAAGCCAATTTAGCACCCAAATAGACCATCCCGAAACAGGCACATCGCAGACTTATCACCCCGCCCCAAGGACCAACCATAGGGTCTTTTGGGGCGGGCATTTCAAGCATTTAATTGCTGCAAAAAAAATGTCATGCTAAAGTAAAGTTTAATTACAGGGATAAAATATGTACTATCAATGGAAAATAAACTTATTCAAACTTCTAATAATAATTCTATTGCTTGGTGCAGTTCGAAATGCACAAGCTTATGAACTTACTATCTTTGCAGACAACTGGCCTCCATATAACTTCAAAAAGAATAACAAGATTGTTGGAATCAGCACAGAACTGATAGAAGCAGCACTACAAAAATCTAAAATTAAATATAAAATTCAAACACGCCCTTTTAAACGGGCTTTACTTACTGTTCAAAAGAAGCCGGACACTATGCTCTTTACAGTGGCACGCATTCCGCAACGCGAGGATCTATTTTCCTGGATTGGCCCCCTACACCCCAGAAGAGTATACTTTTTTAAATTAAAAAATCGTACCGACATACAGATTGGTGGAGTAGATGATATTAAAAAATATTATACAGGCGTTCTTTCGGGAGGCTCTATTGAACAATTCTTTAACTCCAATGGGTTCCGGGATGAAAACTACTGTTTAGTCAGCAACTCTGAACAATTATTAAAAATGCTCTTTAAAAAGCGCATAGACCTTATTCCGGGAGATCCGCTAGATTTGGCCTATCAAATGAATACGCTGGGATACAAGTATTCAGAACTTGAAATTGCATACCTGCTATCTGAGGAAGGCGGTTACTATATGGTAGCAAATAAAAAGACTCCGGCGAGCCTTTTAAAAAAAATACAAAAATCCTTAGAAGAAGTTTTAGCAACAGGTCTCAGAGATCAAATTATAAAAAAATATGTGAAGTGAGTTTTACAAAGATATTAACATGATTCATGAAAACCCAATTCTAGCAACTTGGTCTTCTATAGCTGAGAGCTCTAAAGTATTTCCCGTTATGCCCGATGGTTGCCGCGACTTGATCATTAAACAAAATCCGGGCTGCCCGACGCACTTATTTATCTCGCCGCTCATGTCCACTCCCCAGAAGATTTTTGCTCAAAAAGGCACTGCATTTATCGGGATTCGGCTCAAGCCCGGTGCGTCAATTGCGGCTCATATACTCAACGATCATCCCCTGCCGGATTCCATACAAGGACTGACCGAATTAGCATATGATGCCGCTTCTATGTCTGGAGATGTCTCAGATATGATGCGCTGCTTGGCTCTGGCTACGACACCTGCCACTGCTGCCAGCGACTTGGGCGTTAGCCTGCGAACTTTGCAGCGCCACACCATGAAAGTAACAGGGCAGACTCCCGACTTTTGGCGCAGACTGGCCCGGGCACGCAAGGCTGCCCGCTATATCTTGTCCGGAGTCCTTTTGCATGAAGCTGCCCAAGCTTGCCATTATTCAGACCAAGCACACATGACACGGGAGTTAAAGTGCTGGTTCGCCATGACTCCCGGCGAGATAGCCGCCAGCCGGCATGACCGCAACCATCCCTCGTGGGGCATCTGCCATATTGGCTATGATGCCCCGGAGAGCGGCGAGCAGATTTCAATCAGATAGCCGTTGTTGTCGACAACGTAGGCTGTGGTCTGGCCCCACGCTTCATCACGTACCTCTTGCACCACAGTAGCTCCGGCAGACCTGGCTTTCTCAAGGGCGGCAGCCACATCTTCCGTTTCAAAAGCAATTTCAAAAACCGGAGAAGATGGATCGGGGATGCCGGGAGATTTACCAAGTTCAGTCATAAGGCGGCGCGATGAAAAAGACAATGTCGTTGCCCCGGTATTCAGTTCTCCATAATCTCCGGATTCATGAATCATGATGCGCTGCAGCCCAAAAGCCTGCTCATAAAACTCAATACTGCTGGTCACTTCCTCAACGTAGAGGATGGTATATTTTAATTTCATTGAAGGCTCCTTTTTGATTTTTTACAAACCTACTACTAGTCCGCGTTTTAGTCTTGAATAATCGCGACAAGATTTGAAATGTGCCATTCTACTACGCTTGAAGACTGAAACATAAGTCCATTGACGCTTGAGGCTTCGCGTTTTACCATTTTAATCATACAATCGCTCTGTTCCTTCCTAAATGATTATGAGCCAGAGAAGTTAAGATGAGGTTGTTCCGGAGCAATAATTAAATTGGTGACATTCAATGGAAAATTTCACTATTCATACCATGACTAGGGACGAACTGAACTGGGCAGTGGATATGGCTGCCAACGAAGGTTGGAATCCGGGCTTGAATGATGCGGAGGCATTTTATGCTCAAGATCCAAACGGCTTTCTTATCGGACTGCTGAACGACTCTCCTATCGGATGCATCTCTGCTGTAAGCTATGGCGGGACCTTCGGATTCATCGGGTTCTATATTGTTGCCCAGCCCCATCGGGGCAAAGGTTACGGCATGAAACTCTGGCGGGCAGCCATGGAAAAGATGCAAGGACATGTCGTTGGTCTTGACGGCGTCTTCGAGCAACAGGAAAACTATCGCAACAGCGGATTTGACTTTCAGTACAGCAATATTCGATTTGAATTCCGCAACACATTGCATACCGCAACAACACAATTACCTGCAGGACTGATCAAGACTGCCCCTACTATGCTTGAAGAAGTTGTCTCTTATGAATCCAAGCTGTTTCCCTACGCAAGGGAAACGTTTTTATCCAAATGGCTGAGCTTACCAGACTCTGTCGCTCTAGTCTCTCGCTCGGAAGGCCTCCTCAACGGATATGGCGTGATACGTAAATGCCGTTCCGGGAGCAAGATCGGCCCCCTTTTTGCCGACAACGGAGAAATCGCAGAACTTTTATTCCAGAACCTTTGTGCAAGTGTTGACGCAGAGTCCTTAATATACCTTGATGTTCCAGAGATAAACGCTCAAGGATTATCATTGGCTGAGCGCTACGGCATGAAAAAAGTTTTTGGTACAGCGCGTATGTATGCTGGACCGGCACCGGATTTGGATGTGAATAGAATTTTCGGCGTCACAACATTCGAGCTAGGATAATCCAAGCCCACCCCATCATTTTGTCAAATATTACGGCTTTGATAATATTTTTGGAAAGACTGTAATTGTAAGAGTGTGCCAACTCAGATCTACCCCATGTATAATATACGGTAATGTCGGTCATACTTAAAAACAAAAAGGGAATACTTTGTGCGAATAATCCATGACAACCTAACGAATCCCCAGATAATTGCCCTTCTGGAAGAACACCTCCGGCATATGATCAACATAACTCCTCCGGGTTGTGTGCATGCTCTTGATCTGGAAGCCTTGCGCAGACCGGAGATAACTTTCTGGAGTGTCTGGTATAAGGAAGAATTGCTTGGCTGCGTAGCGCTGAAAGAACTTGATCAGTATCACGCTGAAATCAAGTCCATGCGAACAGCTACCATTCATCAAGGGAAAGGTGTTGCGTCCTATCTTCTCCGGTTCATTATTAACGAAGCAAGACGTCGAGACTACAAGCAGCTGAACTTGGAAACAGGGTCATATGAAGCTTTTGAACCTGCACGCAAACTATACGAAAAATTCGGATTCACCTATTGCGGACCTTTTGCTGACTATAAGAAGAATGCAAATAGTACTTTCATGAGCCTTGATTTGTAACATCCAAAAAACAACTCCCGCACAAGATAGAAATCAGTTTAGGTCATATCTTTCTTCATTACTTACCTTTATCCACTCTTACTCAATTTTTATACTGCCCATTTGGAAACAATATGCTCCGTAACTATTATAGTTGCGGTCCATATTAATTATTCCCAACTCACCCCAAAAAACGTCATGGCAGCATAAAGATTCCTTGGCTCAATCCGGGCTATCATGATAAATTTAAGGTGCGAAAGAGCCTTAAAATACCCCACTAAAACGAGAGGGAAATTTTAAGAATATATTCCTTGGGGATAGATATGACCAGAATAGAAGAAATCCAAAAAAGAATAACTACAACTCCGAATCGGGAAGACATAAAGACATGCCTCCGCGAGGCCATTTCATTGGCCAGAGGGCAGGACGCCCTTTTAAGTATACACTATCTAACTCTTTCAATATTCGGACTCCTCAAAATCAAAGACCTTACCAAGCCGGAAAAGAATGCTTTCAATGATAACATCGGAAAAATTTTGGGCAGAATTGACCTCATGCCCACTGTAAAGGAAGCAACCAGCGGTGAGGCTTCCTTGCTTACCACCTTCGAAACTAAAGGTCTGAAACAGATCTTCACTAGACTGCAAGAACTCAATAAAGACATAAAAAGAGTAGAAAAAGAAGCTAAGAAAAGAAAAACTTTAGAGAATGAAAAAAAACTAAAAGTAGAACTGACAGCAATATCCCGAGAACTGGAAAAAGGGAATGTCGCTGCCGCTAAAAGCAAAGCCGACCGCCTGATTGAAAATAACCCTAAAAACAAATTCAAATTTTTAGACCAAGTAATACCTATATTCGAAGAAAAAGAATCTATCAAAGGATGGTGGCATTATCTGCAGCTGCGCTACGATCCCAAAGAATGCAATCTTGATGAAGCCAAGCATTGTGCGACCAAGGTTGCTAAAATCAAGGATCTTGATGATCCCAAAAACGCACAGAACTGGTATCGGAATAATCTGGATTACCGCCTCAGGGTATGGGAATTAACCTCGAAAGAAGATCATGCAGAAATGGATGCGATAGTAGAAGCTTGTTACAACCTAGCTATTTGCGTTTATTATTGCAGGGATGATATAAACGGCATGAGACCTCGAAACTTTGGACGATCTTTGATAGAGGAAGGACTTAAATATGCTCCTGATTCTCCACATCTAAAAAAGATGGCTAAGACATTCGGAGTCAGGTTTTAAGAAGTGCGTAGTTCATATTATTAATAAAGCCGCCCGTTACATACGACGGGCGGCTTTAATATTTAAAAAAAAAGTAATCATCCTTTAAAACCGTTTTCCTTGTGTGAGCCATCGCACAACGGCTTCTTCCCCGACCCGCCACAGCGACAAAGGGTATAATGATCAACCACAGGCAACAGTTCATCCGAATTCTGGTCATCAATCAGATCAACCTCTCCCTGAACATGCAAGGGGCCGTTTTTATAGACAACTACTCGCGGTTTATCAAAATAGGATCTGACATGCACTCCATCAAGAATGTAACTTAATGCCCCTGACGGACATTTTTCAATAGTTGCGATAATTTCTTCTACCGGCGCACCATCAGGGTCATACTTCGGTTTGTCATGAGTACCGAATACGGATTCAAGCTCACCGCAGGCCCCATCCCCCATACAAAGATAACAATCATAAACAATTGTTATTTCTTTACCTACATAGTGCTCCGGTTCCATCTTCTCGAATTTTTTTCTAGATCCTGCAAAACCTGCTGCTGAATGGCTGCCGTCGCACATGGGCTTATATTTAGATTCTCCACAGCGGACAAGGAACAGACACGCGGAATCTCGATAGAACTACCATCAGGTGCTATCAATGGAGTATCCACAGACAAAAACGGGCTATACTGAGTAAGTACTATCTGGCTCTTCTTCACTGAATCCCCCTTTGCAAAATTATACGAAAAACAGAATCAGAAACATCTTAACTGATAAAAAATAGCATAAACTCACATTTTTTGGGAATAGTTTGAGTAACAGAGAAGGTGAAAGAATCTAAACAAGTATACTTATACAGGAACAAAGGGAGACTTTAAAAAGTTAATCCCTTGCCTCTCAACATTTCATGATTATTATGGAGACAACCCAATCTAATGGAGCAAAATATGATCAGCTATGAATTTTTAATTACAGCGCTAGTTGTGGTACTCATACCGGGAACAGGAGTAATTTACACTGTCTCTAACGGGTTATTCCTTGGGAAAAAAGCCAGCCTTGCTGCAGCAGCCGGATGTACTGCCGGAATAATCCCCCACCTGGCAGCATCCACTCTGGGATTATCAGCGATACTGCACATGAGTGCACTGGCATTCCAATTTATGAAATTTGCAGGAGCGGCTTACCTGCTCTACCTTGCATGGATTACATGGAAAGACACGGGCGGCTTAAGTTTCAACAAACCCGGCGAAGAAAAAAATACCCAGTTATGGCATATTGCTAAGCGAGGATTTCTCATAAACATCCTCAACCCGAAATTATCTATATTCTTTCTTGCTTTCCTGCCTCTTTTCGTTCCGCAAGAAGCAAGCTCTCCGACCCTTTATATGATTACCTTAAGCGCTGTTTTCATGGCTATGACTTTTGTCGTATTCATTGCATACGGCCTTTGTGCAACAGGTGTACGCCATCAGGTAATATCTTCACCCAAGATTATTCGCTGGATGCAAAGATCGTTTGCAGTCATCTTTGCCGCTTTGGGGCTGAAATTGGCAGCAGCAGAGCAATAGAAGTAACCGTATATCTTAACGGTATTTATCATAGATTTTCGCAATAATTCCGTCATTCAGGAGCTTGTCTATCGCTTTGTTAAACCTCGGAAGAGCATATTGCTTACTGGGGTGAAAACGAATCATCATATCGAGAGAATCATAGGACTTACCGACCACAAGCTTATCCCCAATACCAAGCTCCCTGATCTGGTACAGCGCTGTATCTTTATTTATAAGTGCCTGATCTAAACGACCTGCAAGGAGCAATTGCAATAATTTATCCTCGTTTTCTAAAATATGGGTATTGATTCTCCCGTCTGCAAAATATGCACTGTACACCGGATAATGATACCCACGCACGACTCCTATACTTTTCCCAAGCAAGTCTTGAGGGGTGACATCGGGAATAAACGTCTCAGCCCTGAACAGAACAATTGAATGAGACACGGCAAACGGTTTACTGAAAACGCCCAAAACTTTAGCAGACTGCCGCCATGCGGGGTTAGACATGGGTTCAATATCTATTTCACCACGATCAAATTTGCGTTGAGATCTATTAAACGGGCACCGTACAAACTCAATTGTATCTCCGGTTTCCTTTACAAAGGCATTGAAAACATCTTTTACAATACCGGTTTTAGAGTCACCATCTTTATAATAATACGGAGGCAAGGCCCCCTCGTGCACCATAACACGCAAATTGTCCGCAAAACTATCATCGACGGGGACAACACCGATCACTAAAGATAATAAGACAAAAACAATCGCCACCTGCTTCATTTTTAGCTACCCCTCCCTAAAATCCCCTCTTTATAAAATAAAAAAAGCTATATACCTTAAAATCAGCTTCAAAACAATAGGACTTTAACCTACGTTGATGTAGCATTATTAGAGAGTAACACGACAATTCACTTCAGGAGAAAAAATGCTCAAAGCATTATTCACTTCATCTTCCACCCTGCATGAACTAGGGACTGTTGAACATGAGGATGCTGTTTTTGTCTTGCCCTTCATAGATAAAGAGCTGACAAACCGCTTGGTCGAAGTTCTTATCCGCAGGGCATTGCACCCCGGACTGCTGGTTCTTGTTGATGACGATGAACGTTTGGGTTTCATGAAAATTGCTAATTACGTATGCTCCCATTCATCATCCCGCTACTTCGGATACCTTGCACAGGATGCCTTTCCCGGTGACGGCTGGTTGCGATCATCAATTCAAACTCTGGACCAAAGTGGTGCATCACTTCTGGCATTCAACGACGGACGCTTCCACGGCACCCTTGCAGTGTTCGGTCTGGCTCGCCGAAGCTGGCTTGCCAGCCTTTACCATAAATACTTATTTTTCCCCGGCTATAACAGCCATTTCGGGGACACCGAACTTACAGCCATAGCCATTCATCAGAATAAGCTTATCTACAACCCCGGCTGCCTGATGGTAGAAGTTGATTATGAAAAACACCAGAAAGGCAACAATCCAGATGATGCAACTTTATACAAACTGCGGGAATCACAAGGTTTCGGCGATATTATAAAATAAAGAGGACTCAATGCCTGTAATCGACATTTCTCATACAATCAAAAACGGCATGCCCGTTTTTCCCGGTACGGAAGCCCCGACCATTGAAGAAGTGTTTTCGCATGAAGTGCATGGTTTTCGTGAACATAGGCTCAACATATTTTCACACATAGGAACTCACATAGACGCCCCAAACCATATGCTTCCTGAGGGCGAAACCCTGGATGAAATGGACGTCAGCCGATTTATAGGACCGGGGATATGCATTGATTGCACCCACAAGACTCCGGAATCGCCCGAGATTAGTATTGACGACCTTACTCCCTACGAGACGGAGATAAGTGAATGCGACTTTGTCCTGCTGAACACCGGCTGGAACAAACACTGGGGTACTAACAAGTATTTCACACGCTATCCGGCCTTAAATGAAGCCGCTGCCAGTTGGTTGGTTGATTTCAACCTGAAAGGAGTAGGAGTGGATGTTATTTCGATCGATTCTGCAGAGATCAGTGGTTATGCGGTGCACAATATTCTTTTGGAGCAGGGTACGATCATCATTGAAAACCTGAACAACCTTCACCTATTGCCGAAAGATGGTTTTTTATTCTCCTCCCTGCCGCTCAAGTTCGTGAGCGCTGACGGATCACCGGTAAGAGCCATTGCGATTTACTAACAAAGATGTATGTATATCTGGAGGGTTACAATACAATCACGAAAAATTAAAAACCCATACCACCCTACCGCAAAAACCCTCCACCCTACTCAAAAACCCTACCCTCAAATACAGTTCTAATTACCCAAAATACGGAGTTTAGCCCGTTTACAGAGAATCCTCCCAGACACATAATGTAGTTGAAGAATGAGGGCAGCGATTAAACAGCCCTGCATCAAAGGAGGATTAATATGAGCTATGAAACAATCACAAAAGTGACTCAGGATATTGTTCTTGAAGGAACCAAGCCGGCCAAAGAAGTGGCCCAGTCCATTGGAAAGCCCTACTCCACACTGCTGCGGGAAATCAATCCTTTTGACAACAACGCTAAGCTCGGAGCCACCACCTTGATGGATATCCTTAGGACAACACAGGAGACCAAACCTCTTGAGTTTATTGCCGAGTCCATCGGATATACCCTCAAACCGCGTGTAAATTAAGCTAACAACAGCAGTATATTTATAAGAAGAAGTCGGATTCATAACGAATCCGGCTTCTTCATTTCTGGACTTTTAACAACTTTCCACCGATACTGCCGCCATGAAAAAAATAAGCATAAACCTAACGCATGTGGCGACTCTCGGCCCTGTAGGACACCTGCCGAAGGCTCCGGGGACATGGGGATCAGCCGCAGCTCTTATTACCGCACCGTTTTTGTTTCTGCCATTTCAACTCCCGATCAGAATACTTATTCTGGGGTTGATTTTTTACTTCGGAGCTAAAGCCTGTTCTGTAGCCGAAAAACAATTTGGAAAGAAAGACCCCGGCTGTGTCGTCATTGATGAACTGCTGGGACAGTGGCTGGTATTTCTGCCTTTCCCTGCTGTCGTAACATGGCACCTGATTGCAGGTTTCATTCTTTTCCGAATCTTTGACATCCTCAAACCGTTTCCCATCAAGCAGTCCGAAAAATGGCTCAAAGACGGCTGGGGAGTGATGATCGATGATGCCTTTGCAGGAGTTTACGCCATGCTTGTTCTCGGTCTGCTCCGCTACCTTACCTAAAAAAATATCTTTAAAATTATTTTAGAAGCGTTCAAAGCCCTCATCAGGATTTGCCCGCTCAAAAGCAAAATCCCCGGTTTCCAAAGGAAGCCGGGGATTTTGTGTGCTTTTTGATTAAACTAGTAAGTCAGGCGGAACTGGGCTCTTCTGTTCTTAGCCCATGCGGTTTCATTGTGACCGGGATCAATGGGATCCTCTTCGCCGAAACTTACAATACTCAACCTTTCTGGAGCCACACCGAGCAGGATGAGAAACTCATATGCTGCACGGGCACGACGCTCACCAAGAGCAAGGTTGTACTCTTCGGTTCCACGATCATCGCAGTAACCTTCGATAACCATGGTAACGTTATCATACTTCTTAAGAATTTCAGCCTTCTGCTGCAGCAGAGGACGATATTCCTGCTTGATTTCAAAAGAATCGAAATCAAAATGGATCATATTTCCAAGCTCTACGACAGCATCATTAAAATCCTTTTTAGCGGCAGCAGCCTGACGCTCGTCTTCAAGAGCCTGCTCCTGAAGAGCTCTCTCTCTTTCCAAACGGGCTTGTTCTTCATTCTTAAGCTGTTCATTTCCCTGCTGCTGAGCCATTCTTTCCTCTACAGCAGGGCTGGCCGGGGAAGATTCAACTTGCTTCTTGGAACAACCGGCACCAAGACCGGCAATCAACATGAATACAACACATAATATTATCGCTCTAGCTCTCATTTGCCCTCCTGAATAAGGAACTTTTAGGGACAGGAGTTTGTCCACACGCCAAGATACAATACATTAACTTAGACTTACAATATAACGACACTAAAGTGTTTTGTAAAAAAATCAAGTCATGCCTGCAACAAAACGGTTAAATCACTCCTCAATTTACGATTTATGGGCCTTGCCCCATGCCGGGGCCTTTGCAACACCGCTTCCGGTAGGTACCAACATGGCCGGATCGCCATGCCGTGTAGTCAGATAAATCTTGTACTTACCGTTTCTGCTGGAAGAGAAAGCTATAAAATAGCCATCCGGACCGAATGCCGGCTCTTCATCATTACCTGGACCAAACGTCAGCTGCCTTTCCTGCCTTGTCTTCAAGTCATGCACAAAGATGCGATGTCCCAAAGGGGTCTGACGTGAAAAGGCCACAAAACGGCCGTCAGGGCTTATGGTCGGATTAGTGTTATATTTGCCTTCTGTTGTAATTCTGGTGACAACACCGCTTTTCATATCCAGCAGAAAAATATGGGGATTACCGAACCTTGCAGAAGTGAAAACCATCTTCTCTCCGGTCCGGTCAAAATCCGGTGAAACCTCAATAGCCCAGCTTTTAGCAAGAGCCTTTTTGGGCTTGTAATTACCGTTGATCAGGAAAATATCGGAATTTCCGTTCATGGTCAGTGTTGCCGCCATATTGCCGTCGGGAAGAAATTCCGGTCCGATTACGGTATTACCGGGAAAACTTTTCTGATCAATCTTTCCGGTAGCACGATCCCAGACACACAGCAGATGCTGACGAGAGCCAAGGCGGGTAAATACCAACCGATTTCCATCAGGGGACCAGTTGGGACTGAGATTAATGCCGCCAAGAGAACTGATCTGCCTAAGATTGCGGCCCTGCGGACTGACAGTATAAATTTCCTTGTCCTTACCTGTCTTACGCACAAAAGCGATGGAAGATTCAAAGAATCCGTCCCGACCGGTTAGAATACGCATCAGGTGCGAGCAGAAACGGTCGGCAATCCGGGGCAGCATTTCTTCGGTAACCATGGAGTACTTTTTACCCAAAATCGTACGCCCGTTGAATGTACCTATACAACGAATGAGCAGATTCTTCTCTCCGTTTGGTCTGATTTCCCAACCTGTGGTCACGGCAAGGTCTACCTTGGAAAGCCTGAGCGGCTTGATATCAATATCACCGGGGCGTACTCCGCGAGAAGGATCGCCACCCAGAATATCAGTAACAGGTACGATATTCAAAAAAGGGAGGAAAGCCAGATCCTTGGCAAGGTCCTTACCAAAAGAACCGGCCTCCGCAGGCAGAGGCAGATCCTTCTCCTTGGAACCTTCATATTTTCCTGCAGGAACGGTCTTGGGCGGCAGCAGGATGATATTCACCTTGCGCTGACCGGGACCGTAGATATCCACGCTAAGAGTATCCGCAGCAAAAAGATTCCCGGCAGCCAGAAGCGCAAGCAACATAACCACCAGCAATCCAAAAGCGGATTTTTTTATACTGAACTTATTTTCTTTCATAATTATGAACCTGCCCTACTGATCGAGATCATGCAGGTTAAAGTTTACAATGATGTTTCTGATAGATGTTCCCGGAGGCTTGGGCAGCACCTCGGTATCACGCAGAGCAGTAAGTACCGAGTCATCAAAATCAACATTGCCCGATGAATCGAGCAACTTGATATTGCTGATTTCTCCGCTGGATTTCAATTCTATTTGTACCCGGGCCATAAGATTCTGCTTTTGCCCGAAAACCGGATATCTCCAATTCTTGCGTACCGCTTCTTTTACGATTGAAGCGTAAACCTGAACCAGTCCGGATGCTCCGGCGGTGCCATCGGCAGTACCGGTTACAGCTGTGGCCTTGGCACTCTCAGTGAGCGAGGCCAGATCGCTGGCCACAGCCTGACGCTCGGCCTTTTCCTGTTTTTCCAAGATCTTAGCCAATGAAGCAAGATCAGCTGCGAGGGAATCTTCCGCCGAAATCTCAGGTTTCTTTTCGACTTTCTTCTCTACCTGCTTAGGCGGTGTCTTTTCAGCCACCTTCTTTTCAGGCGGAGCTTTCTTTTCGACCGGTTTTTCTGCTTCTTTTACCGTTTTTTTCGTAGTTGTTGTCTTTACTTTTTTGGGTGAAATTTTCGTTGTATCCGGCTTGGGCTTCGCTATTGGTTTAGGTTTTGGCTTGGGTACCGGTTTAGGAGCCGGAGCTTTTACTGTCTCTAGTTTTGCTTTGGGTACAACTTTCGGTTTTGCATCAGGAATTGCAACGGCATCAGGTTTTGAAAGTTTAGCAGAAGCTTTCGGAGCAGGTGCTTTCTTAACAACCGGAGCAGCAGGCAGAGGGGCAAGGCTGACCAGATCAACCTTGTATACGGGCATATCAAGTGAAATCTTCACCGGTGGTGAGATTGACCACGTCAGGGCTAAAAATATCAGACCGGCATGGAGCAGTAAAGATATGAAAAGGCCGATGATTTTCATCAATAAATTCGCCTGTAGCTTAGCTATTTCTTTTTCTTTTCAACAGGTTCTGCTACTACGCCAAGCCTGTCGATCCCGGCAGCCTTGATCTCACCCATGACTTTAACAACCTCGCCGTAGGCAACATTCTTATCCGCACGGAGAAAAAGCATCTTGTTCTGCTTCTTAACCAGCTTTTCGAGATGGGACTGCAATTCGTCAAAACCAACCTTGTATTCATCAAGGAAGATCTCGCCCTTATCGCTGATTGAAAGCACTAGATGCTCATTATCCTGCGGTAAGGAACGCACGTTACGGGTCTGAGGCAAATCAACTTCAACCCCTTGCGTCATCAACGGAGCTGTAACCATAAATATGATCAGTAGTACCAGCATGACATCCACAAAAGGAGTCACGTTGATCTCAGCAAGCATACCCCGGTTATTTGTAGAAATTCCCATACCCTACTCCTCTGAGGCAGAACTTTTCCCGGAAGGCTCAACCCATGAAACTTCACGTTCCACACGGTTGAGGAAAGTACCTGCAAAGTTGACCAACTCTGTCTCAATGCCATTCAGCACGCCCAGAAAAAAGTTGTAGAAGATAGTTGCGGGAATTGCGACACCCAGACCGATGGCAGTTGCCACCAAAGCTTCAGAAATACCTGGAGCAACAGCTGCCAGTGCAGCAGATTTGGCGGAACCGATAGCATGGAAGGAATTCATAATCCCCCAGACAGTACCGAACAGGCCGATAAATGGAGCGCCGTTCGCACAGGTTGCCAGAAAAGAGAGTGAGGATGTCAGCTTTTTCAATTCAGAGCTGACCTTGCGTCGCAGGATTCTGCGCAAGGTATCCTTGATCAGGCGGCGCTTGTGGCTGGCACTGACCGCGGATTTTTCCAGCACACGGTATTCCTTCACCGCTGCGGTTCCGATACGGTTCAACGGGGAGCCTTCAGTCTTGCTGATTTCAGTCAGACCGGAGGAAAGAGAATCAGCCTCTTCCATGATCTTGTTGCCCTTAAGGATCAAGGTTCTTGCCCTGCCAAGGGAGATCAGCTTCCAGAAGATGATTGTCCAGCTCCAGAGGGACATGGCTGCAAGCAATCCAAGAACACATTTGACCACAATTGTGGCCTGATCAAGCATCGCAAAAATTCCGCCCTGAGGTAAGAAATCCATACTTCACCGCACCTTTTAATATAATTTGTTCAGCTTAAATTCTGCACAATTGCAGGCAGAACATCTTCCGCCGCGCCTTGAATAAACACGTCGCTTAACGACGAGTAGGCGGACGGAGCCTTGTTTATCTCAATAATTAAGCCCCCGGCCTCCTGTATCCTCGGCGGGATCAGGCTGGCGGGAACAACTCCGCCGGAAGTTCCGGCAACAATGACCAGATCGGACTGGTCGGCAAGCTCAAAGGCAGCCTTATAGGCTTCGGACGGAATCTGTTCCCCAAAGAAAACCAAATCCGGCCTTACTACCCCAGGACATTGCAGACAGCGGACCGGAAGTTCAATCCCGGACTTAATCCGTTCGGCAGGAAATGGAGCAAAACACTCCATGCAATAAAAATCGCTGCAATTACCGTGAAATTCAACAACATTCACCGATCCGGAACGCTGATGCAGACCGTCAATGTTCTGGGTAATCACACCTTGCAGGTACCCTTCTTTCTCAAGCTGTGCCAGCCCCGTATGTCCTGCATTGGGTTCGGCACTTTTCAACATGGCATCCGCTTCTAGCAAAAATTTCCAGACTGTTGCCGGATCGGCCTGCAAGGCCCGGATTGAAGCAACCTTTTCAGGATCATGCTTTGACCACAAACCGCCCGGACTGCGAAAATCAGGAATTCCGCTGGCAACGGACATCCCAGCCCCGGTCAAGGCAATGGCGCAACGTGCTTTTCTAATCAGCTTAGCTGCCTGCTCTATCCCGGGTTTAAGGTTGCCCATGCTGCCGCCCTATGAACGTTTCATTATTTTCTGAACCAGCTCACGGGAATTTTCCTCGGCCTGAGCGTATTCTTCAAGGCTGAGCCCCGCGCCAAGGGCAATCTTTCGACGCATTTCAAGCCCAACCAGATCGCCGGGAGCGTGGGCATCGTTATTGATAACCAGCTTGGCCCCGTGCTTGCGCGCCAGAGCAGCCACATGCCCGTTGGTCAGGCTGTGTCCCTTGCGGGTGGTAATTTCCAGACAGACTCCATACTCAGCAGCCAGCTTTACTTCCACGTCGGTAATCAAGCCGGGATGAGCCAGCACATCTACCTTGGCCTCAATTGCAGCGAGGTTTGTCCCTTCGGCGACAGGCTCCACAATGGTTTCACCATGCACAACCACAATCTGGGCACCGGACTTACGGGCATGCTCAGCCATTTCGCCAATCAGCCCCGCAGGGACATGAGTAAGCTCAACTCCGGCAAAGACATCAATATCAAAATAGTGACCGTGTTTCTTTGCAAATCTGCGAATATTTTCAAGAATAATATCAATATTACTGGAATCGGCATGATCGGTCATAGCCAATGCGCGGTACCCCGCAACTTTAGCCCGCCTTGCCAATTCCGCAGGGATAAGCTCCCCATCACTGAAAACAGTATGAGTATGAAAATCTATCATCGAATTGCCCTACATTTTATATTTAAAGTCATCAGGGGAAAGTCCTTCGAGATCTTCTTCCCAGCCGGACTTTTCCTCAACTTTTTCTTCAATATCTCTCGTTCCGGCTACATCAAGAACCTTTTGGCTTACACGCACCGGACAGTCGGCACGAACAGCAAGGGCCACTGCGTCCGAAGGGCGGGAATCAATAGCCACCATCTCACCATCCTTACGGACCATGATTTCAGCATAAAAAGTTCCCTTCTCGATATCAACAATATCAACGGACACGAGTTCACCGCCAAAAGTGACGATGGTGGATAAAAGCAGATCATGGGTCATAGGTCTGGGAAAAGAAACTTCATTAAGTACCATGGAAATTGCCATAGCCTCCATGGCCCCTATCCAAATAGGCAGGACCATGCCCAGTTCCTCACTTTTCAAGACCAAAACCGGGCTCTCGGTATCATTTTCCACCGCCAGACCGTAAACCTGCATTTCTACCATGGCTCTCCCACCTTCGCCCCAACAAGGGAATGATTCTTGGCTTCGATAATCTTCACCTTAACCAGCTTGCCTCCGAGCTTCTGCCCTTCATCATAACCTGCAAAGTGAACATTGACTACCCGGCCTCCCGGATCTTTACCGCGCCATGTCATTCCGCCTTCTTCCTGTCTCTTGCTCAGGCGTTCCAGAAGAACCACGGTTTCATGGTCTTCTAAAGCTTCTAGACTTTCTCTAGTAATACGCTTTTGTCTTTCCTGCAAGCGGGCAAGGCGAGCTTGGGCCACATCCTCGGGAACTTTCGGCTTCATCTTAACTGCCGCAACGCCCGGACGGTCGGAATATTTAAAGGAAAAACTGCTTTCATAGCGCACCCTTTCCAGCATATCCATGGTCTGCTCAAAGTCTTCGTCTGTCTCGCCGGGGAACCCAACGATCAAATCAGTGGTCAGGGAAATATTAGGACAGGCTTCTTTTAACCCCTCCACGATTCCCAGATAACGTTCGCGGTCATATTTGCGACCCATTTTCTTCAAAATGCGGTCTGAACCGGACTGCACAGGCAGGTGCAGGCTGGGGCAAAGATTTGGCAGCTCACCAAAAGCCTTGATCACTTCAGGTGCAATGTCCTTAGGGTGGGAAGTGGTGAAACGAATACGCTCCAGTCCTTCAATGGCAGAAATCTTGTAGAGCAACTGCGCAAAGGAAATATCCTCGCCCTTCTTGTCTATGCCGAAGCTGTTCACGTTCTGGCCCAGCAGGGTAATCTCGCGGACACCGGACTTAACCAGATATTCGCATTCCTTGATCACAGCTTCCGAAGAACGGGATTTCTGACGGCCACGAGTGTAAGGCACGATGCAGTAGGCGCAGAAGTTATCGCAACCCTGCATGATATTCACGAAAGCCTGACCGGGAATGGTCCCGATGCCCGGAGGAATCAGGTCCGCGTTAGGCTGCACTTCACCGCCCTCGCGTTCAGGATAGTCCCCAAGGAAGTCGGTAAGGACAAGACGCTTTTCATGATTGGCTGCAAGATCTTCCAGCGCGTCCGGAGCCTGAGCAATACCGTCGCTGCCAAAAACAAGACGCACGTGCGGAAACTTCTCAAGGAAGCCGTCACCGATCTGCTGGGCAACGCAACCGCCCACAGCAACAAAGCTGCCCGGGTTCTTACACAGCGGAGCCAGTCGACCCAGCACGCTGTAGACTTTCTGTTCCGGTTTATCCCGCACAGAACAGGTGTTAATAATAAATATATCTGCTTCAGATTCTTCGACAGCTGTCCAGCCACGGCTCTCCATGGCCCGGATCAGCCAGTCTGAATCGTGAACGTTCATCTGACATCCGAATGTTAGTACTGTAAATTTCATACCCGGCTCATACGCTATATAAATATGATGGTAAAGCTTGGGAAGGTGGGTTTGAGTGGCGAGTTTGGGGATAAAAATAGCCCCCGAACCGAAGTCCGGGGGCTGCGAAATTTATTTTGGTAGTTGGTTGATCGTCTTACAATTGTAGCACTTATATCCTTCTTCTTTGAGCAGGTAATAAAAACCTGAAACAACAAAAAAAAGTCCGAATGTAAGACAATAAACATCATTTAAAACAAGAAACCCTACAACTAAACCTACAACATACATTAAATTTGTATACCCATCTACTTTGCTGGGAGTTACAATATATTTATACCCACAATTTGAGCAGATTATTTCTTTCTGCGAACGAGATGTAATCTTGAGCAGTAAAGCCGCGTAGCAGGCTAAAGCTATAATAAAGATCACGAAGTTCATTACTTGAAATCCTTCTTATTTGTTTTAGGAGTAGTGTCAAATATACCAAAAAAATCTTCTAAATCTTCTTTATCGATTCCTGTCATGTCAGCAAGCCCTTTATATCCAACTGCATTAAAAGCTCCTATAGACGCACCGTAAACACCTCCTGCGACAGTCGCTGCAAGTCTTCCGCCTGGTCCTAATACCTTCCCATACTTATCAAAAGCAACTGCTCCGCCAAGAGCCCCTGCCGCCATTCCTTTACCTAAATCCCAAAGCCCAAAACCATCTTTTTTGGCTTTCAGCCCCGCACGACGCCAATTATCCCGCATCTCTTGGTCAGAACGGGCCTTGCGTTCCATTCTAGCCTTTTCTTCAGCCTGCTGCTTATCCACCAATTCCTTATAGGCTTTTTCCATTTCCCTAGCGGTTTGCACGCTTGATTGATTCAGGTAATCTAAAGATTGCTGAGCACCTTTCTCAAAGGTCGCGTTGTTTTTAGCATTTTGCCCACCATTTCTGGAATTTACATTCCCTCCTTTTCCTCCGGGAGTACCCCCACCCCAAAGACTACCTGCGAAACTCGAGCCGTCGAGATCAACACTAGATCCAACATAATCACTAAAACTCGGCCCAGCGTAACCTGTCTGTCCATTATAGCCACCAAGTTCCGATAGCGACGAACTACCGGAACTTGAAGACGCTCCTCCAAGGGTTTCAGATTTAGCACTTTCCCCGCCTCCGGGAGAATTGCTACTTTCTGCCCCGTCATCTCCATCTTCACTCTCATCCTGCAACCCGATCCGATCAATAAAATTAACCGGATCATCAGCACAATACCCATAGACATCAACATCTCCGCCAGCCAATCCCAGCGGATCAGGCGTTATGAACCGCCCAATGGAGGGATCATATTCACGAAATCCGAAGTGAACCAGCCCAGTATCCTTATCGTACAATCCAGCGGCAAAACCGAGTGAGATGTCCATTCTCTTATTGGTATCGACAATCAGATTTCCAAACGAATCACGGATAATTCGCTTTACCTCATTTCCCTCTGCGTTAGCAACTATATTAATAGTTCCAACCTGATCGGTAGCAAAATAATAAACATTCTCGTTGAAGCGCATGGCAGCAGGATCGCCGTCTTCGTCATACTCGAACTCTTTGCGGTTGCCATAATTATCAGTCACAGCGGCGAGGGAAATGAAATCGTACCAGAGATAACTTTCCACCACCGCACCATTGATAGATTTTGCGATACGCATGCCTTCCGGATCAATGGCGTAGCTTATGCTTCTACCATCGGGCAGTTTAACCTGCTCCAACTGCCCGGAATGATGATAGCTGAATTCGGTTACTTCCGCGCCATGCTGCTTCTTAATCAGACAACCATATTCATCATAGAAATATTTCACATTCCCGGCCTGTTCCAATCGCAACCCCGGACCGTAGCGAAAAGTGCGGTGCGGCATGCGCGCTGTGGCACCGAAATAACGCTCACCGAATTCACCATACAAATATTCTTCAATCAGCCTTTCATCACTCCAGACTTTATGCAGCCTGCCTCCTTCGTCGTATTCGTATTTAAGGTCCTGATTGAAATTTCCAAATGCAATCTGTCGCTCGACAATGCGCCCATTCCCATCACACTCAGTTCTGAGCATCGAAAACGGCTCTGATGTTCCCGGAACTGAGAACGACGTTACACGAACAGCACCCCCGCTATTAAGCGCAACATTGTCGCGCTCAAATTCATCAAATAAATTTACACCAGTTCCGGTCTGGGGTGTGCGTGTCCTAATCTCCTTTTGAGAATTGTTTAATGACATTTTGTCCCTCCAAATTAAAAGTTTCAGGATCAGCCCTGAATCACTATGATTCAAAGCGACTATTATCCCTCACACTTTTAATTTACCGCCCATCCCGGACCGCAACAGGCATAAAAAAAGAGCTCCCTGCTCGCGCAGAAAGCTCTTTTTAAAATTATATTTACTACAGCCTAAAAGAAATCAGGATCGACAGCAGCCTTGCCGTTTTCAAGCATGGTCTTGTAAAACCTGATGATCTTTTCATCCACCGGAACTATCGGAAAATTCCGGCGGCAGGCATCGCAAGTTGCCATGGCAGGCTGAGTCGGTGCGATGTAAGGCACTTCCCGGCCGCAGAACGGACAGGGAAACATAAAAATTATCTCCATCCCGCTAGGCTTGACCGGAGATAAAGGTTTACGGGATTCAGACATCAATTATCCTTTTAAAAGATCTTTACCGGTCATTTCTTCGGGAACGGAAATGCCCATGTGATTCAAAATTGTGGGTGCGATGTCACAAAGCGCTCCTTCTGCAGGAGTCACGCCTTCAAACGCTTCACCGATAAATACCAGCGGTACGTTGTTCAGGCTGTGCGCAGTCTGCGGGCCGCCATTTGCATCAATCATTTCCTCGGCATTACCGTGGTCGGCAGTCAGCATAATGACTCCACCCTGCGCTTTCACAGCTTCTACGATCCTGCCGACACAGGCGTCAACAGTCTCGCAGGCTTTGATCGCCGCCGGGATGATGCCGGAATGGCCGACCATGTCGAGATTGGCAAGGTTGCAGATGCACAGCGAATATTTCGGTAATGCTTCAATCAACTTTTCAGTCACTTCCTCGGCGCTCATCTGCGGCTTAAGGTCGTAAGTTGCAACTTCACGCGGGGAAGGGACAAGAATACGGTCCTCGCCTTCGAAAGGTTCTTCGCGCCCGCCGTTCATGAAATAAGTTACGTGGGCATATTTCTCGGTTTCGGCAATGCGTAGCTGCTTGAGCCCGTTATCCGCAACAACTTCCCCGATGGGGTTGCTAATGTTCAGCGGAGGAAAGGCATTGGGGAAAGCAAAATCCGACTCATACTGAGTCATAGTCACAAAACCGCAGAACACCGGAGCTTTGGGACGATCGAATTCGCTGAAATCTTTCAGTGCAAGCACCCGGCAAAGCTGGCGGGCACGGTCGGCGCGGAAGTTGAAAAAGAACACACCGTCGCCGTCTTTCAAGGTTCCGTCTACACCGGAAACAAGGCGCGGCTTGATAAATTCATCAGTCTCTCCGGCAGCGTATGCGTCCTCAACACCTTTAACAGGGTCAGAAACTTCCTGCCCTTCGCCGAGAACCAGAGCCTTGTAGGAAAGCTCATTGCGCTCGTAATGCTTATCACGGTCCATGGAATAATAACGACCGGAAATAGAGGCCACTTTACCGGCCCCGATTTCAGTCATTTTATCCACCAACTGCTGCATGTAAACCTTACCGCTCGTGGGAGAGGTATCACGGCCATCCATAAAAGCATGGACGAAGATTTCCTTGATACCGGCATCCTTTGCCACTTCAATCAATGAAAAAAGATGATTGATGTGAGAATGCACACCGCCGTCGGAAAGGAGCCCCATGAAATGCAGGCGACCGTCCGCAGCTTTGACATTATCCATGAGACTGCTGATAGCTGCATTGGCTGCCAGCTCTTGCTTCTCAATGGCAATGTCAATGCGGGTCATGTCCTGATAAACAACCCGGCCTGCTCCGATGTTGGTGTGACCGACCTCGGAGTTCCCCATGAATCCGTCAGGAAGCCCAACCGCACGGCCAGCACATTTGAGCTGGGTCCGAGGACAGCTTTCCATCAGCCCGTCCAGAACGGGAGTGTTGGCAAGTTTTACTGCATTGCCTTTACCTTCAGGGGCAATTCCCCAACCGTCCAGAATAAGAAGAACGGAAGGAGCACCGGTTTGTTGCGACATGTTTCTATTCCTTGCGCAGATTTAATCCTGCGGCTTGAGATTTAATTCCATTCTGGTGCCTTCGGACCAGAGACCTTCCACGTTGTAAAAAGCGCGGTTATCTTCCTGAAAAATGTGTACGATAATATCGTTCAGATCGAGAAGGATCCAGTCTCCGGTTTTGTAGCCTTCCATACCGAGGTATTCGATATTTTCCTTGGAAAGCTGCTCCAGAACGAAATCAGCCAGAGCCTGTGCGTGGCGCACACCCTTTGCTCCTGCAACCATTACAACTTCGGCAATGGGGCAGATTCCCTGTACGTCTACAGCGGAAACATCACTGGCTTGTTTTTCATCCAACCATTCAGCAACAAGCTGAACTTTATCCTTAGTATCGATCTGTTTAAATTTCTTTTCTTTAGTTTTCATTCTTTTGGTTTAATTAACCGGCGTTTTCCCCTTTCGGAAAACGCGCTTGAATTCGGAGCACAAACAGCAGGAATAAAGGGCTTAACACCCCTGCGTGCCGGAGGTCCGTTACTCCCGGCCAGACGCAGTTCTCACATTTCGTCCAAAGTACAATATGATTATATAGAGAATTTACGCCCACTACGCAATCCATCTATAGCGGACTTTTAAATCATTTTCAATTACGAAAATTATTTTCGATTCCGAAAACAAAACCATGCAAAAATCGAGACTCTCAATATAGCCAAAATACCATGAAGCAGAATCACTTTCATAAGCTTCGTGATTAGCTGAGAATTTACTTGTGTATATACGTTTTTATAAACCATCCGGCTTGACGGCGAGCAAACACTTATGCATTATACACGACATGCTTAACCACGACCTTTTTTCCTTTTTCTTTTTTTTCTTTTTTAGGACTGAAATATAGTCATCCCGTGGTTATGGAAAAATACACTTTCTGATAGTTTACCGGGCCACGGGCGCAAACCCCGTGGCCTTTTTTATTTTGTAACTTAAACCCTGTACCGGGATCAGCCATATCAGGAGGCAAGAGATGATCTTCGACGTAGACAAGGAAACAATGCCGAGGGAAGAGCTGGAAGAATTACAGCTCAGACGTCTTAAACAACTTTGCGAGCGAGTTTATGCCAACGTTCCTTTTTACACCAACAAGTTTAAGGAACTGGGTATTGAACCCAAGGATATCAATTCCCTATCCGACCTGACCAAACTCCCGTTTACCGAAAAGCAGGACCTGCGCAACCACTACCCCTTCGGCCTTTTTGCTGTTTCCCGCGAGAACATCGTCCGCATCCATTCCTCTTCCGGCACCACCGGAAAGGCAACAGTTGTCGGCTACACCAAGCGCGACATCAAGAACTGGGCGGATCTCATGGCCCGTTCATTCGCCATTGCCGGAGCAACTCCTGAAGACAGCATCCACAACGCATACGGTTACGGCCTGTTCACCGGTGGTCTCGGCGCCCACTACGGTGCGGAAGCACTGGGCGCAACCATCATCCCGGTATCCGGCGGCGGTACCAGACGCCAAATCATGCTGCTCAAAGATTTCGGCGCCGATGTGATCTGCTGTACCCCTTCCTACGCCCTGTTCCTGCACGAAACAGGTAAGGAAATGGGCATCGACTTCAAGAAACTGCCCCTGCGTATAGGTATTTTCGGTGCCGAACCATGGACCGAGTCCATGCGCCGTGACATCGAACAGAAACTGCACATTAAGGCCCTCGACATCTACGGTCTTTCCGAAATCATGGGTCCCGGTGTTGCCATGGAATGTGCCGAAGAACAGAACGGCCTGCACATCATGGAAGACCACTTCCTGCCCGAAATCATTAACCCCGAAACAGGCGAGCACGTAAAGCCGGGCGAAACCGGAGAGCTGGTAATAACCACCCTGACCAAGGAAGGTATCCCGCTCATCCGCTACCGCACCCGTGACCTGACCCGCCTGAACTACACCGCCTGCCGCTGCGGACGCACCTTCGCCCGCATGCATCGCATAATGGGTCGCAGTGACGACATGCTCATCATCCGCGGCGTGAACGTATTCCCGTCTCAGATCGAGTCCATCCTCATCGAAACCGAAGGCCTCTCCCCGCACTATCAGCTGGTGGTTGAACGCGACGGCAATCTCGACATCCTGACCGTGAAAGTCGAAATTTCCGGCGCAGCCTTCTCCGATGAAATTAAAAATTTACAGCGTCTCGAAAGAAAGATACAAAAAACTATTAAGGAATTCCTTGGCGTAACCGCCCGGGTTAAACTTGTGGAACCCAAATCCATTGAACGTTCCGTAGGTAAAGCCCAGAGAATTCTCGACCTGCGTAATCAGGACCAGCAATAGAACCTAATTCAAATGCGAGGAAACACCATGAAATGTGACCAGCTATCCATATTCCTTGAGAACCGTGCCGGAAGACTCGCCGAGGTAACCCGTCTGCTTACCGAGAACAAAGTCAATATCCGCGCGCTCTCACTTGCCGACACTTCTGATTTCGGCATCCTGCGACTCATCGTGTCCGACTTCGAAACAGCGCAGAGAGTGCTCAAAGACGCAGGCTTCACTGTAGGCAAAACTTCTGTCGTAGCTGTAGTTGTAGACGACCAGCCCGGCGGTCTGCACAATCTGCTCGAAATGCTGCGCGGCTCCGGCATTAACGTGGAATACATGTACGCTTTCGTACATCAGTCCGGCTCCAACGCCGTAATCATCTTCCGCTTCGACCGCACCGATCAGGCTATAGAACTGCTCGGGTCCAAGAACATCAAGATGATCCCCAGCGAAGAGCTGTGTAAGCTGTAATAGTTTATTACGCTAAAACATTTAAGGGAGATTTTAACTTGAAATAGTTAAAATCTCCCTTTTCATTTATGATTGGAAAATGAATATCAAACTACTCAAACAAGAAGCTCCCTGCATATGGCGCATGAAAAAATACGGCCCCATGCGTGTGGATGCCCTATTCTTTGGAAACAAGGACATCATCCTTGAACTGGATGACACCACTGTCTCGCAGGTCCGCGATGTGGCCTCGCTTACGGGTGTGGTCGGTCCGGTCTGCGCCATGCCGGATGCCCATTCCGGTTATGGATTCCCAATCGGCGGCGTTGGAGCTTTTGATGAGAAGCGCGGGGTTATTTCTGCTGGTGGAGTTGGATTTGATATTTCCTGTGGCGTACGCACCCTCACTACCGGATTGAAGAAACAGGATTTGATCACTTGTGATGCCAAGCTTGCAGATTTACTTTTCAAGCGAATTCCGTCCGGCGCTGGGGTTGGAGGCGATATTATCCTAGAAGGCGATCAGCTTGATGAGATGCTGCTCGGCGGTGCTTCATGGGCTATTGGGCAAGGACTCGGAAAACCGGAGGACCTCGGCAGGATTGAGGGCAACGGCAGAAATAGCTTTGCTGATCCGGACAAAGTCCCTCTAAAAGCCAAAGAACGCATGCGCAACCAGATGGGATCGCTTGGTTCCGGCAACCATTATCTGGAAGTGCAGTATGTAGAAGAAATATACGATAAAGCCAAAGCTGCGGCCTTCGGCATCGGAATTGAAGAAGTGGTGGTCAGCATCCATTGCGGATCACGAGGACTAGGGCACCAGATTGCCAAGGACTACCTGCCTATGATGGCCAAGGCCGCTCCCGAATTCGGCATCAAACTTCCCCACAAGGATATTGCCTGTGCGCCGCTTAATTCCGAACTCGGACAGGATTACCTTGGAGCCATGGGAGCAGGCATTAACTGCGCTCTTGCCAACCGTCAGGCCATCACCCACCTTGTGCGGGAATGTTTTGCGGAAATCCTGCCACAGGCTGATTTGCGGCTGCTTTACGATGTAAGCCATAACACCTGTCAGCGTGAAGAATTCAAAATTAATGGCAAAAAGAAAAATATCTGGGTGCACCGCAAAGGCGCAACTCGTGCACTGGGACCGGGACACCCAGAGCTACCGAGTGAGTTCAAAAAACACGGACAACCGGTAATAATCGGCGGAAGCATGGGGACAGCTTCTTACATCCTTTCAGGAACAACCGAATCGGCAGAGATATCTTTTTCATCCTGCTGCCACGGTGCCGGACGGATTATGAGCCGGGCAAAAGCACGCAGGACTTTCAAGGGCAACACAATCCAGAAAGAGCTTGGCAGGCACGGGATCATCATCCGTACCGGATCATTCAAGGGCATTGCTGAAGAAGCTCCCCTTGCCTACAAGGACGTGGACATGATTATCGAATCAACTCAAGCTGCCGGAATAGCAGAAAAGGTTGCCCGTCTACGTCCTCTTTTATGTATAAAAGGCTAAAAATTGTGGAAATAGATTTTGATTTGGACTAAGTTACTCTAATGGAAAATATTGAAGTAATTAACAAGGATTGGCTGGCTTCCATGGCCTCCACAAAAAAGGAATTCCTGACCAAGCTTTTTGCCGTTTTCCTGCGAGATGAACCCGCCCGGGTAATCAAAATAAGGGAAGCTTTTGAAGGCGGACAGATGGATGAACTTAAATACCTTGCCCACTCCCTAAAAGGCGCAGCTGCCACCATGGGAGCAGACAGGGTTCGTGAAGCCTGCCTGCGACTGGAATACAGTGCTCGTGACGGTGACAAGGAACTCTCTGAACAAAACCTGCATACTCTGGAAGATGAGATGAAACTTGTTTACGATTTCATGAGCGATTTCATCCAATAACCCAAAAAGCTTACGCTGAATATTTCATAAAAAGACCGGGGAAATATTTCCCCGGTCTTTTTATATTTTAATAGCAGTTCCAATTGTAACCACCTTGTCAGCAGGAATCCGTAAATAGTCCAAGGGATCTTCAGACACTGAGTTAAGCATGATAAAAATTTTACGCCTTAGCAGGTGTTCTCTGTTGTCCTTGTTGAAACGCAACAACATCCGCCCGATATAAAAATAACTATCCGTGCTGCTAAGTCCCAGCTGATTCCATGACTGCACCAAAATCAGTGATAAATTCGGTTTTTCCATGAAACCGTAATTCACTGTCATCCAGTATATATTTTTTTCAACAGTCTTCAGAGAAATACGTTTATGCGAGTCTAAGTAAGGCTCACTGGAGGTGTTCACCCGCAGGAAAACAAGTTTCTCATGAACCACCCGGTTATTGCGCAGGTGTTGCAAAAAAGCATGTGGAATGAATTCGGAAGCTGAAAGAAAAACAGCCTCCCCCGGAACCTTTGCCAGCATATACTTTTCGATCTCGGATTCAAGATCGGACACCTCAAGGCCGCGCGCCTGCAACTGCTCCCGAAGCTTAGCCCTGCCCCAGATCCAGACATACATTCCATAAGCAATCAAACCGGCCAGCAGTATGGGGAACCAGCCGCCCCCCGCAATCTTGGTGAAGTTGACGATAAAAAAACCAAGATCGAACAGGGCAAAGAAACCGGTAAGTATTGCTGCAAGCATCCATGGGCAATTGCGGATTTTACGCAGATAAAACCAGAACAGATAAGTAGTGATGACCATAGTTCCTGTTATGGCAATCCCGTAAGCCCCGGCAAGATGCTCCGAAGCCTCAAAAATAAGCACCAGAAGAATACACAACCCGGCCATAACCCAATTTACTGAGGGTACGAATACCTGACCCGGATTTTCTTCCGAAGTCTGTAGAATACGGATACGTGGAATAAAACCAAGATGAACAGCCTGCGCTGTCAGCGAAAATGCACCGGAAATAATGGCTTGGGAAGCAATGATTGCCGCAAATGTTGCCAAAGCAACCATGGGCAGCATCAAAAATTTGGGAAAAAGACTGAAAAACGGGTTAATGATCGATTCTGGATTCTCGATCAGTATAGCCCCCTGCCCCAGATAATTAAGGACAAGACTGGGCAGGGCGACAAAATACCACGCAAGGGTAATCGGCCTGCGTCCGAAATGCCCCATATCGGCGAAAAGAGCCTCGCCACCGGTTACACAAAGAACGACCGCGCCAAGGACCATAGTGCCGGCCAGACCGTTTTCAGCAAAAAAATTCAATGCATAATATGGGCTGAATGCCTGCAGCACTACCGGATTTCCTGCGGCAGAGGACAAGCCGAAAATACCGATCACAGTAAACCAGACCAGCATGACCGGACCGAACAAACTGCCGATTTTGTCTGTTCCGCTGCTCTGAAAAGCAAACAGTGCCAGCAGAATTGTGCAGGCGATATGCGGAGTGTATTGGTGCGCGGCCGTTGTAGCAATATCAAGGCCTTCGATAGCGGAAAGCACGGAAATTGCCGGTGTGATAACCCCGTCTCCATAAAGCAATGCCCCGCCGACCATAGCAGCAAAAAGCATGAACGAAGCAGACCTGCGCTGACTTTCATGGCTGACCAGTTCATAAAGCGCAAAAATACCGCCCTCGCCCTCATTATCTGCAGCCATGACAAAAGTTACGTATTTTAGGCAGATCACAATCAAAAGAGACCAGATGATCAGCGAGAGCACTCCCAGCACGTTAACCGGGTTTAGTGTAATGGCATGATGCCCGCTGAAACAGGCTTTCATGGCATAAAGCGGGCTGGTTCCGATATCACCGAAAACCACTCCCAATGCCCCCAAGGCTAATGCAACCTGACGGCTTTTACCTTTCTGTTTTATCATAATCTTTCCGTGTGGGATTTCACAGGACAAATAAAAAAGGGAAAACTATCCAGCAAAATAGTTTTCCCCTCCTATGAAACATATTTAATTTACTCGCCCTTACGCCCGTATAATTCCTTCACAATCAACCACTTCCCGTCTTTACGCAGCAATTCGAAAGAAGGATTAAACTTACCGCGTCCATCGTTGCTCCGGTAATCCCACTGTACCCTCACGTTGCATGTATTACCGTTAACCTCAAATGAGGTAATTTTGAACAAACGCAATTTGAAGGAGCTGTCCAGCCAATATGAAGAACAACGAGGCAGACTTTCACTGAAATCTGCAAACATAAGTTCTTCCGTCGACTTGCAAGGAAAAGACATTACAACCGCATTATCAGCATACAAGGCGCGGATAGCAGCAAAATCCCTGATATTATATGAATCCTTATAATCAAAAAGTACATCCTTGATTTGATCGCGGACCCCGTCTTCAGCAGAAGCTCCGGCGGAGACAGCAGCACAAAAAACAACCATCAACATCAACATTGAGAGTAAAATTTTCTTCACAACAAGCACCTTATGATACGTTTATTTTATGCAACTTCATTTCCTTTAAAACAAAATGAAATAAAAATCAGCAAATCCCGTTCATCCTACGCCACTTTTGCAGGCAATCTTGCACCTCCTCAAAAGTTTCGTCAGGCGTTTTACCGGCTGTATCCACAATGCACTCGGCATTATTATCTTCCTGAAATTTCACATCCACCCCGATAACTTCACCGAGATTTTTGAATTCCTTTCCGGTACACTGCCGCTCAAGAGCCTTTTCATACAATCCGGCCATGACCAATCCCTGCTGCCGCCCGATTTCCCGTTTCATAGCCATATTCACAGGGCAGCGCAGATATACTTCAGCAAAAAATTCTATCTTCTCACGGGCATTATTGCGCCAGCAAAGCTCATGAGCAGAACCGTCCAGAATCACGCATCGACCGGACTGCATGATTGAGATAGCATCTTCCACAAAAAGATTATATGCCCGCTGTCTTTCATCACAAGTATATTCAGGATTAGGGATATAAATTTTCCGCCGCTCATCCATGCTAAGCAGGACAACCTTAACTCCCTCTGAACATAATTGGGCATACAATTTTCTGGCTATGGTGCTCTTGCCGCACGCAGGTAAACCGGTAATCCAGATAGCCCAGTTTTTGTTAACGCATATACCTTTCGAATTGGACATAATCGAAAACCTCATCCTCAAGGACATTTTCAATAAACCGCATCAACGCATCCCGCACTTCCTGCGGATGATCTGGATACCATACAGGAGAGCTAATGACCAACCCCCTGAACACGAAAAATGGGGCCATTACCTGCAGCACTTCCGTATCACCGGTCTTTTCAAGATAGGTTTCCATGTAGGTCATGTATAGATTACGCATCTTGTTGGAAAATCTACCGTCCGAATAAAGCCCGAAAAGGATATAATTGGTTGCCATGCAGCAAAGGTCCCCGGCTGGTTCACCCCATTCACCACGGCTGCGGTCAAGCACGCTGAAATCTTCCGGCCCGTTCATGAGTACATTCCATGGATGAAAATCTCCGTGAACAGCACATAGGCGGTGGGTGTAATGAAACATCTTCCAGCGCCAATCGATCAGCTTCTTCTCAAGATTCATAAACCGGCTCTGAGAAAAAAAATCGCAAGGATGTTTAAAAGCCTCATCAATCAATCCCATAATGCATTCACTGGAACCGATCAGATCGCGGATGCGGCGCATATACAGATGGGGATCATCCTTCTTAACCGAATGGATTTCCGCCAGCCACCCGGCAAGGTCTGCAGCGCTCTGAACGTCCTGATCCGAGAAGTCGCCGCTACGGATGCGGTCAAGATCGTGAAAGTAATCATATCCCTGTAACTTCTCATTAAGAATAAAGAATTCCTGCGGTTCATTAAGCGGAAGCATCTCGCCACTACGGCTGATATAGCCGATACCCATTGGTTTTACATGTCGCGGAAGCCGTGCCGAAGTTTCATACTGAAACATGAGCACCGCCGCCCGGTCCCAATAAAACTGATGCCCGTAATTATCCCCTTTCATGACCGAAATAACGGTTTCACGCTCCTCGCCGTCCACAGTGAAAAGCACCAGCAACGGTTTACCGTAGCCGAACTTCTTCATCCCCTGCTTATCAAGCGAACCGATATCCCCATAATCCACAAGGACCGTGCCGGGGCCAAAAGCTTCTCTCAAGTAACCTTCAAGCATGGCAGCGGTTATTTCAATCATGATGCTCCCTCCGGGATTTTAATTCCTAGGATACAGGAACAGACAACTCACTTACAACTATTTTTGGCAAAAAAGAGTTCAAAGCACTTAGAATAAAAAAACCGGAACCCTGCGAGCAGGATTCCGGCATAAAAGCAGATTGAGTAAACTGTTAATTTTAAAGTTTACCGAAGTTTGCTTCATAACGTGCCCAGAACTCTTCTTCAGTATAGGAATGCTCCTGAGTACCGAGTTTCTCAACACAGTAAACCGCGCTGACAGCACCCACATGGGCAGCTTCAGCAAGGGTTTTGCCCATGGCGAGACCTTTGATAAGACCTGCGCGAAAAGCATCGCCAGCTCCGGTGGGGTCTTCAACAGCTTCAGCCTTGGCAGCGGGGACTTTGGTTTCACCGTCTTTTTCAACAACAAGACAACCCTGATCGCCAAGAGTTACGATGATGGAATCACAGATTTCCATAAGTTGGTCACGAGTCTTGCCTGTAGACTTCATGATCATTTCCAGTTCGTAGTCGTTGGAAACAAGAATCTTGCAGCCGCTGATCATTTCCAGCAGCTGTTCACCGCTGAATGCGGGGATATTCTGGCCCGGATCGTAGATGAAAGGAACTCCCTTTTCACGGTATACCTTGGGGAAATTCTGCATGTCATCAAGGTTGCCGGGGGAAACTATCGCCAATGTATCTGCAGGATTCACTGTAGAAAAATCGTAATCGCAACCGTATTTCATGGCACCGGGGTTGAAACCGGTAATCTGGTTATCGGACTTATCGGTAGTGATGTATGCACCGGCAGTGAATTCACTCTCTATGCGCTTGATGCCTTCACGGGTAATTTTGTTCTCATCCAACCATTTTTCATAGCCGTCGAAATCCTTACCGCCTGTACCGAGAATTACAGGTTTCTCATCGAGCATGGAAAGAGCGTAAGCAATGTTTCCGGCTGTACCGCCGAAACGTTCATCAAGGCCGTCCACAAGGAAGCACACGTTAAGCATGTGAATTTTATCGGGCAGGATATGATCGGCAAAACTACCGGGAAAACTCATAATTCTGTCATAGGCCAAAGAACCGGAAACCAATATCTGCATTTGTTTGAACTCCTTAAATATGATTCGAGCAAGAAATAAAATAAGCATACTCCCACCCGGTTTGCGCGGATGAGAGTATGCTTTCTTTACTGGTAAAGTCAATAAACAGGCTAGCCGGTATGGATTTTCACCCATTCAAAAAACTCTTCATTACCCTGCTTTGACTCAATGGCAACAATTGCAGGACAATCATAGCTATGAATATTCTTTACCGTCTGGATCAACTTATCAACCAGTTCAGGCGTTGTCTTGGCGAGAAGCACAGTTTCCTCGGAATGCTCAAGCTTCCCCTCCCACCAATACATGGACTCCATCTTCTCGAATATATTCACACATGCGGCGAGATGACGCATAACCAGCTCTCCGCCGATCTCCCGCGCCTCTTCCACGTCCCCAGTGGTAATATAAACCATCATTATGGACATACAGCCCCCCTACTTGCAGACAGGTCCTTCACCGGGCTTGGCGTTTGCAAGATAGTTACTGATTGCATCCAGTTCATCAGCAGTAATGGTCATACCCATTTCAGCCATACGCTGGTTGGTTTTTTCCCACGCAGCCAGATCTTTTTTACCCAATCCGCGGCAGACACGTTTCAGACTGTGGCATGCGGTACACTTGGCAAGGACAAGTCCGGATCCATCTTCAGCACCGGAAGTGGAAAGCCCTAAACCGGAGAGGGTAAAAAGAGCTGCAACTATCAAACTTAATGCTATTTTCATATTCAATTCCTCCACTTTGGATTTGTGTTAAATGATACATGATTTGACATGAACGGCAACATTTATCAGGCTGTTGAAAAACAGCAATCTGCGTTGTTGCTTCAAAAAGTTCAAATCCTCACGTACCTTAAGTACACTTCGGCCTTGAACTTTTTTCGCGTCTAGCATCTTACTATTTTTGAACAGTCTGTATTTTTTATGTTTTTATAGATGATTGTAAGTTATAAAAAGAAATGATAGCCCACAGCAGATATTATGAAAATGAAAAGCCCAGATAAAAAAACTCTGCAAAGAGCAACCATAATCTATGACCGTCTGATTAAAAGGTATCCGAACCCGGAACCGGAATTGGATTGGCACAATGCATGGGAACTGATGGTCGCCACGGCTCTGGCCGCTCAGTGTACTGATGTAAGGGTCAACAAGGTTACCCCGGAACTTTTCAAACGCTGGCCCGGTCCTGCCGAAATGAGCAAGGCGGATATAGCGGACATTGAAGAAGTGATCCGCTCCACCGGACTTTTCCGCAATAAGGCCAAAAACCTGAAAGGTGCTGCGGAAGTTGTAATGAATGAATTCGGAGGTGAAATGCCCCGGACCATGAAAGATATGATCAAACTTCCAGGAGTGGCCCGCAAGACCGCCAACATCGTGTTGTCCAACGCTATGGACGTTCACGAAGGGGTGGCTGTGGATACCCATGTAAAAAGGCTTTCATTCAGGATGGGCTTAACCGAAAGCACCAACCCCAATGTAATTGAAAAAGACCTGATGCCGCTTTTCAAACGCGAGAACTGGGGCGATGCCAACCATGTTCTCGTCCTTTATGGTCGCGAAATTTGCTCGGCCAGAAGCCCTAAATGTGACATCTGTGAACTTAACGATATCTGTCCGCAAAACGGAATTGAGAAAAAATAATGAGCGAAGAGAAAAAGAAACCCGGTACCTTTACCGTACATGCTACCGACGGCCACGCACGCCGCGGAACCCTTGTCACCGCACACGGTGAAATCCAGACCCCGGTCTACATGCCCGTTGGCACTCAAGGGGCTGTAAAGGCTGTGTCCCCGCGTGATCTGAAGGAAATCAACTCCCAGATTATCCTCGGCAACACCTACCACCTCTACCTGCGTCCCGGCGACGACCTCGTGGCACGCCGTGGCGGTCTGCACAAATTCGCCAACTGGGACAAGCCAATTCTCACCGACAGCGGCGGATTTCAGGTCTTCAGCCTCGAATCCATCCGCAAAATCACCGAACAGGGCGTAGAATTCCGTTCCTACATTGACGGATCAAAACATTTCTTTTCCCCGGAAAAAGTCATTTCCATCCAGAACAATATCGGTTCCGATATCATGATGGTGCTGGATGAATGTGTTGGTTACGGACATGACCGCGACTACACAGCCAAATCCCTTGAAATGACCACCCGCTGGGCCAAACGCTGCCGTGACGCCTACCCCGTAGGTTCCGGTGACCAACTCATGTTCGGTATTGTTCAGGGCGGATTCCACAAAGATTTGCGTGAAGTCTCCCTTGAGCAGCTCCGCGAAATTCCCTTTGAAGGTTTCGCCATCGGCGGCCTGAGCGTAGGTGAGCCCATCCCGGATATGTACGACATCCTGCAGCACATCGGTCCCAAGCTGCCTGAAGAAAAACCCCGCTACCTCATGGGCGTGGGAACCCCGCTGGATATCCTTGAAGGTATCGCCAATGGTGTGGATATGTTCGACTGCGTACTGCCCACAAGGAACGCACGTAACGGGACCCTGTACACAAGCCTCGGTAAGGTCAACATCAAACGCGCCCAGTATCGCGAAGATGATTCCCCGCTGGACCCCAACTGCGACTGTTACACCTGCCGCACATTCAGCAAGGCCTACCTGCGCCACCTATACACAGCCAAGGAACTGCTTTCCTACCAGCTGAATTCGATCCACAACCTGCGTTTCTTCCTCAAGCTGACCGAAGAAGCCCGGGACGCCATTGAAAAAGGCACTTTCTCGAACCTGCGCAAAAGATACGAAGCAGTTTACGAATCTCCGGTCGAATAATGAAAATTTTCAGACCATTATTAACGCTGATTGGAGCACTGACCGTTGCCGGAATGCTGGCGGCGGCAGTGCTTTTTTTCTTTGCCCCGGTCCTTCTTCAGCAGGAGGATAAGCTTGAAAAAGCAGAAGCCATTGTGGTTCTTGGTGGTCACTATTACCGCCCGCTCTACGCTGCCGATCTCTACAATGAAGGCTACGCACCACGGATTTTAGCCAGCAAGCCGGTAATTACACCGGAAATCGAAGCTGTGCGTGATCTGGGTATACATTTCCCTTACCAATGGGAAGTATTTCGGGATGTACTGCTGAAAAAAGGTGTACCTGCTGAGAAAATCGAATTTTTCGGCAAGGCCAACATCAGCACCCTTGATGAAGCGAAAAATCTCAAAGAAAAATTAACTCCGCAAATCAAGTCGGTAATCCTTGTAACCTCGCCAATGCACACTCGCCGTGCCGGAATCATTTTTCGAGAAATTCTGCCGCCGGACGTAAAGATAATAGTGGTTGGAACTCCGTACGAAGTCACTCCGGATAAATGGTGGACCAATTTCAGGGCTGCACCATTTGTGGTTCTGGAAGTAGCCAAAACATTCTATTACGAGTTTGGCGGAGCTTTCACCAGCTCGGAACCAGTCAGCAATTAAAAGAAAAAGACCTTCTGAATTACCAGAAGGTCTTTTGTTTTATGCTTTAGTCATTTTTTGCAATGTGCTGACTATCTTTTCCATTATCACATCAATCTCCACAGACTCCGGCAGATTGAGGACACTACCGTCTGACATCTGGCGTTCAACCAAGCCGGACAGCTGCGGCATGGTGAACCGCTTATCCGGCAAATACTCCAGCTTGGGTGGCTCGCCACCCAAATAGCGATTGATAACCAGCACCTGATTATCCAGTCCCAGCTCCGAGGCCATGCGCCCCACTTCAGAAGCAGTCTGGAAGCTGCGCATGGAAGGTTCACTGACAATCACTAATCCGTCAACGTGCATTGCTGTACCCCTTCCGAGATGCTCTACCCCGGCTTCAAGATCAACCAGAACGCAATCATCACTGTCCATCACAATATGAGCCAGCAGAGCTTTAAGCAAGGCATTGGCATCACAGGCGCAACCGCCACCCGCATTGGAAAGCCCGCCCATTACCAGCAGCCTTTTCTTACCCGGTTCGACACCGGGAAAAGGCTCTTCATGAAGCGGAAGTTCCACCGCAAGCTCTTCCGGCAGGTCACCTACGTCAGGATTTAGATTGAGAAAACCTTCCTCATGTATCCGTTCCCTGACCAGATCGGTTCTTGAAGAAACAGGAACTGGAAGCGAATCAGCCTCTAGACCGGAGGCCTGCCCCAGCGACAAAGCCGTGTCTGCATCAATCATCCAGACATTCTGTCCGCTCCGGGCCATCCAATCTGCCATCCACGAAGTAATGGAAGTTTTACCTACGCCACCCTTGCCTGCAAATGCCAGCTTCATACTCAACTCCCCTACTCGCTTAAACCAAGACCTTTACGTTTGGCCTTGATCCTTTCATCGAAGAGCTCTGCAGCCTTGACCGGATCAGACTCAATGACAAACGAAGCACCGACCAGATCTTCAAGGCCGGATACAGCAATATTGGTCACGGTCTCGGAACCAAGAATATTCGGCGGATGTCCGAGATGGGTATAAATTCCACTGGCTACGGCATAAAGACCGATTGCTGCAGCTTTTTCCGAATACCACTCAGGGGAAGATGCTCCAACCGGCAGATCACTGATGTCTACATTCAAGGCATCAGCCAGCGCGGCACAAAGCTGCAGAATGCGGGCATTATCCACGCAGGAGCCGTAATGCAGAACCGGCGGGATTCCCAAAGCCCCACAGACCTTCTTGAGTCCGGGGCCGGCCATTTCAATGGCACCTGGAACCAGCAGCCCGGCTTTACCTGCCGCAGTGGTTACGCATCCGGTAACCAAAACGAGAATATCTTTCTTGATCAATTCCTTGGCAAGCCCCACATTCATGGAATCCTGCTGGAACTTCGGGTTGTTACAGCCGACAATTCCAACAGCGCCACGGATATCCCCGGCGGCAATGGCCTCTACCAGCGGATCAAGAGAGCCGCCCAGTGCGGAGATGACGGCCTCGTTGGAGAATCCGGTCATGATTTCCACAGGCTCACAGGGGATGTCCACACGGGAAGCATCACGCTCGGAATATGCTTTAACAGCCAGACGCACTATCTCTGTGGCCTGTTCGTAAGCGTTGTGCGGGTGAATATCAAAATGGGTTGCCCCGGTGAAACGGGCCTTGGCTGCGGTATCGATAAATCTGGTATGGTAGCAGCCGGAAATCTGCACAAGACTGGGCATGATACACTGATAATCAACAACCACGGCCTCAACCGCTCCGGTCAGAATTGCCAGCTCGGTCATAAGGTGGTTCCCGGCCATCGGTATGCCTTTACGCATAAGCAATTCGTTACCGGTACAACAGAGACCTGCGATGTTGATGCCTGCTGCTCCGGCGGCCTTTGCTTCAGCAACAATCTCAGGATCGCGGGAAGCAGCCAGAATCATTTCAGATACAACGGGATTATGTCCGTGCACAAGGATATTAACTTTATCTTCCTTGATTACGCCGAGGTTGGCCTGCGACATGGACGGAGTCGGGGTTCCAAAAATAACGTCTGAAAGCTCAGTACCGATCATGGAACCGCCCCAGCCGTCAGCAAGTGAAGTCCGAGCCGCATGTAGAAGGGTATTAGGTGCGTCGTTATCACAGCCCATATGGGTACGGTGCATCATCTCGGCTATTTCGCGGTCAACACCGCGCGGGGTAACACCCAGCTTAGCCCAGATGTCCTTGCGCTTCTGAGGTACGCGGGACAGGAAGGAGACCTGTTTCTTGCGGCTGCCGAAATCACCAAAAAAGCATTCCATGGCATCACGGGCAATGTCCATGATGTCACGTCCTTCGGTTTCAATTCCGATTTCTGCGGAAATATGGCGCAGTTTTTCCTCATCGGTAATTTTGTAGTCCTTGGTTTCACCCTCAACGATCGCTTCCAACACCTCAATCAGATCACGACCATGATCAGAATGCCCTGCTGCTCCACCAGTAACAAAACGTCCAAAATTCCTTGCCACCACTACGTCCGCATCAGCGCCGCATACACCGCGCGGAGATTTGGGGGTAATTTTGCACGGCCCCATGGTACAGATACGGCAGCTGGTACCAAGCTCGCAAAATTTGCAATGCGGAGTCTGCTTTTGCAACCTCTCATGCACAGTTTCAATGCCCTCGGCACGCGCTTTGTTAATCATCGCACGGGCATCTTCCCAAATTGTCAGTTCTTCAGCCGGACGGGGGTCTTTCGCCATTAACCTATCCTCCCTGTTTTAGCCGGAAGCATGAAAAAACTTCCGACTCATTCCTATTAATCTAACGTAACAAGTCGGACACAATATGTTTGTCGGGTAGCCGACAAAAGAAGTATATTTTTTGATATTTGATACGCTTTACAACCCGTGATCAGCAAACAGCACTAAAAATCACATGGTTATTTAACATTTAGTCACATTAACTTTCAGCGGCTGACTTCAGTTGCTCAAGATCAGAAACAAGCCAATAGGACCGGTCAATACGGACAAGGATTCCTTCGCGTATAAGATTGTTCAGCAAGGTAGATACGGTCTGGCGGGTGGCGCCAAGCAGAGTGGAGAGTTGCTCGGTAGTCAGGTTGAGATTGATCTCTATACCGCCGTCAACTGATTTACCGTATTGAGCGGCTTCCTTGTACAGATAAGCGCAAAACCGGGAATTGATATCTTTGAAAACCAATCCGTCAATTACGGAAAAAGAATTCTGCAGAATCTTACCCAAAACGCGGACCATAGTGCGGTTGAAAAGAGGTATGTCAGCCATGCAGCGTTTTACCGACTGGACACCGGTGGTCAGCAGCATGCCGTCCTCATAAGCCTGAACAAAACATCCGGCATGGGTCGAATAAAGATCACCGGGACCGAGTATCCCGAGAGTAAATTCCTTGGATTCGTAAGCAAGATAAATGCGCACCCGGCCTTTTGCGACAATGAATACAAGATCATCCTCAGTATCAGGAGCAAAAATAACCGCCCCTTTCTTAAACCTGCGCTCACCAAAAACACTACGGATATCTTCAAATTCAGCACGTTCAAGTTCATCCAGAAGATTGATGCCGGAAAATTTCATGCTTAACCGTCCTCGGGAGCGGCAGGAAGTTTTTTCAAAAATTTATCCATGTTTTCAGCACAATCAGAAAGAGACACATCGCATCCGCTTTCACGAATAACAGTTTTAACATCATCGATCATCTTAGAGACAAAAAGCATTCCCGGATTTTCAACCACAGAACTGGCCCCCTTGCCTGAACCTGAAAGAATACCCATAACCTGCAACATAGTCAGGTTACGGGGGGAAACGGCAAAAGAGTATAGCTCTTTACCATCTTCTTCCCCTTTAACCAGAACCCCACTTCCCACAAATTTATCCAACAGCGGCGAGATGAACCGGACAGGAACGCCAATCTCTTCGGCAAGTTCCTCTAAATCATAGGGATGTTGGGAGTTCTCAAAACGCAAAGTCATCAAACTGAGTGCCAGCAAGGAAAACTTCTGCATATCCTCCACCCCGGCATCAGGCATAAACTTCTGCTGCCTGTAAAGCATCACATTCTGTACAGCGTAACTTATCTCCGAGCCGAGCAGGACTATCACCCAACTGGCATAAAGCCAAACCAAAAAGAGTGGCAGCTGGGCAAAACTTCCGTAAATAGCGTTATACTTGGTTACCCCGATCTGCCAGTTAATGTAGGCCCACTGAGCCATCTGCCAGACCGTTCCAGCCACAATCCCGCCAGCCAGAGCACTGGTTATCCTCACTCTGGTATTAGGCATAAAAGCATATATAAAAGTAAAAGACAGCCAGATAAGCACCAAGGGAGTCAGGCTAATCAAAAAACTTTCCAGCTCCGTGATTCCGTAGAGACCTTCAAACTGTTGCAAAATGGCCTGCTTCTTAATGGAAACACTGACACTTGTGGCAACGATAACCGCCACCGGACAAATGAAAATTACCGAGAAAAAATCTGTAAATTTGCGCCAGAAAGTACGCCCGTGACTGACCTTCCAGATTATGTTGAAAGCTTTCTCAACTGTTCCCACAGTGGAAAGTACGGTGAAAAGCAGAGTTGCAACCCCGATCCAACCGAGAGTCTGAACATTGGTATTGTCCACATACTCAAGAATCTTCCCGACCACCTCTTCCCTTCCGGCGGAAACTTTAAGCAGCATCTCTTGGATATAACTTGAGTCCTGAAAGCCCATTCCCTTCATCAAAGAAAAAGCCACCGCAAGAAACGGGACAATGGATAGCATTGTAGTAAATGTAAGGGCGGACGCACGAATGATGCATTGATCCTTCAGGAATCCGATAGTGACAAGATAGCCCACCCGGGCCATGGTATGCATGATTTTTAAAGGGCCGCTGACATGGGAAGAACTCCAGTCCCAAATATCATTCAGGAAAAACTCGGAAATCCGTTTTCCAACTTTTCCACCGGTCATCGCGTCCCCCTGCTGGATTATGAATATGTAACTGAAAGCATCACTACACAAATATCAATTTTGTTGAACCATATCAGAATATAAGCTTCCTGAAAAACATAAAAGACTGCTCCGGAAGGCCAAGCACATCATTGAGCACATCACTCCACCGTTCAAGGCCCTTAACCTCAACCTTGGGATCACTGAGCTTTCCTGTAACAGCCACGTTGACTCCGGTCATAGCGTCAAGAAAAGCATTTACGAGCTTCAGGTAAAGATTCGGCAGCTTGATAATATCCGCATTGACCTGCACATCGATGGAATCTTCAGGAAAGCTGAATCCTCCCTTAGCCGTAGCGGTCAGGTAGTCAGTTTTTAAAAGATAATTACCAACCTTGAACCGGCCGTCCTTGCCGTTAACAACACCGGACATAATGGAAAAACGGGTTGGGCTGGGGGATTTCTTTTGCTTCATGTCTTCTTCAGCTGTAGCAACAAAAAGGTAAGAACCGTCAACAATCTTAAAGGCCAGCCCTCCGGTCATGGTATTCACAAAGTCAATATTGGCGGTGGAATGCCCACTCAACTTGAGGGAAGCATCGGTCGTGCCCTTCACGCAGTCACGGCCCACGTAATCAGCAAAAAACAATCCGGCATGAAATTTACGGACCTCAATGTCTGTATCCAATGAAACAGTTCCGTTCTTAAGACCCAGATCGAGCTTGCCAGCCAGATTACCTTCATGAAACTTACCTTGCATATTATTAATGCCGATAACCTGATCCTTCATATCCACGTCAGCACTGAGACTGCTGCCCGCAAAATCAAAAATACGGAAATAATTACACTCTACCTTTCCGCTGGCATTGATAGCTCCGAGCAATTCATCCGGGAACTGCCATTCCGGGAATTTAAAGTTCTGAACTTCCTTAAACCCGTTTTCCTTAGTTTTCCCTTCATGATTAGAACCAAAGACATCAGGCGGCAGGAAACGATCCACATCCACCCTGTCGCCTTTAATTACAAAGTTCAGAAACGGTTTTTTGAAATCACTAACCTGAAAAGTAGCTTCAGCCTCAGCTTCATCAAGGCTGACCTTGTTTACCCGGTAGGTGAGGTTCTCGCCATTAAGCTGAAAAGAGGAATCCAGCGAAACAGACTCAAATGCATCAGAAGCCTGAGTTTCCGGTTTTTCGACCCCGAAAAGATCAAAAAACTCCGAACAGGAGACCTTGGGAAGCTTAAGCACCCCATTTGCGGAAGCTGTCTCACTGCCCAGCCTGCGGGCATCCACAGAGCCGGACAAATGAATCTTACCGCTCTTCAAAGCAAAATTATCCAGCTTCAAATCACCGGACTTAACTGCTCCACTACCGGAAACAACAAGAGAAACATCTTTCTTGAGAACCGGGACACCTTTGCCGCCAATGGAAAAGCCCAGCTTTCCATTTCTGATCTCAACATTTGCCGGATCAAACCTGCTGGTCAACACACCGCCGTTGAAACCGCCCTTAAAAGCCCCCTCCGGCTCCAGAAAAGAACCGGACAGTTTCAGGTCAACCATACGACCGACTAATCCCAGAGGCGTATCCCCGGACAAGGGTGCAAATTTCAACGATAATCCGGCTCGTTTAACCCGCAGTTTTTTCAACTTATCAGGTACGTTCTTGAAGCCCAAATCAGCAACAACTCCATTACCCTCAAAATTGGAATCAAGCTTGAGATTACGGACCAGTTCTCCGGGAGTGCGGCCATTGGAGCGCAGGTAGTTCAGCTTTAAAGCAGCCCTTCCGGCATGAAATTTTAAACCGTCTACCTTAAGCGGAATACGGACCAAAGAGAACGGAGAGACTGCGCCTTGTCCGCTCAAGTAAAGCACATCCTTTTCACGGCGCTCATCAAAGCCCAAATCAACGGACAAGCCGAAATCACCATCCAAATAAGCCCCTTTGCCAATACTTAAACTAGCGACCTTCGGTCCCGGAGAAACTGCCAGTTTCACATTATCCAAGTTGATTCCGTCATAAACAAAACGGTCCAGCTGCACTTTACCATTACAGGGAATCTTCTTCACCAGATCGGCAATTACCATATCGCGCAACGGATTTTTCATCGGCTCAGGTTCAGATTTACCGACAGTACCGTTGCCGTTAATCTTTTTCTCCAGATCAAGAAGCTTCGCATAGGGATCAAAATTCACGTAATCAGCATGCACATCAAATTCAAGCCACGGTCTGCGGTAATCCTTAAGCGAAAAATCCCCTTTGATGACCGTCTTATCAACCGCCAGAACCATGTGCGAAAGCTCGGTCTTTTCCAATGTAGAATGGAAATCCATTTCAAAGGAAGCAACATTCAAAATATCTTTGAACTCAGCCGGAATTGGAATAGGCGTAAATCTGGAAAAAACTTTCTTGGGATCAAAACGGGTCGATTTGAGAGAACCTTTAAAATCAGGCGCATGATAAATATCAGTGCAGTTTGCAGAACCGCTTAAACGTACCCCGGCTCCTTGCAACACCAGCCCCTTAACATCAATCATCCCCTCAACAAGGTTGAAATCGAGAGAAGCGATACCTTCAACAACCTCATCTTTGCCAAGCAACTCATCGCTCTCAACCGTCACAGACAGAGAAGTCTCGGAAAGGGATATCTGTTTCTCCTGCACTGAGAAATCCATCAGTCCCTTAAGATTTGCCTGTGCTTTGAGATTGAACAAAGCTGCATCAAGCATTGCACTAAGATCAAATGCTAACGGAGTACCCTTACGCAGCAGACCGGTACGTACATTCACTCCTGAAACCGTGAAGGAATTACCGATCTCTTTATCACTGTACGAGCATGTTGCATTTAAAACGCTGAGCCCCCGGACGCTGATGCTTTCGAAATATTTTATCCCGGAATTATCATTCTCCGCGCCGTTATCAGACCCGAGAAGGGGGAGATTTAAAGAACCGTCTTTGAGGCGGTCCACATGGAGTGAGGGAGAATCCACAATGATTGTATCGACCTCCAGTTCCCCGCAAAGCAATGGAATCAAGCGTACTTTGAAGTCGATACCTTGAACGGTAAGCTGATGGGGATAGCCTGAATCTGCAGGAGCTGAAACAGTTACCGGACCGGTATCCACCCCCAGCCATGGATAAAAAATCAGATCTAAATTTTTATTGAAACGGACTTCCCGTTCAAGCTTTTCGCTGAGAATATCTTCAAGAGCAATGCGCGGTTCATCTGACTCAAGATAAAACACACCTCCAACCACCGCAGCCAGAAGACTGAGGTCAAAAAGGATAAACAGAATCCAAAAAAGTTTTTTTACCCGCGAAAGCACTGCCAGCACCCGTATATAAAAAATTACCCCGCCCACAAACTATTACGTTATTAACCGGGAAAAGGTAAGGGAATTCCAGAGAAACAGATTACCCTGCCTAAATTACTTTTCCTGACAGAACAATGAAGTCTTCATGGGATGCCCGGTCACATCAGCCACAACCGGACACTTTACTTTGAAAGCATAGTAAACATCCGGCCTGACACCCCAAAGGGATTCGAAATTACCCTGCCCTTTACTGAGCACCACAGGCGATTCATCAAGACGGACAAGGAATTCTGGACTGCAACGGTTAAGCACTGTTCCGGGAGTATCCACACCGGAAGTAACCACTTCGCATAAATCAGTCATGCCAACAACTTTTGCATCTACCACAGTGGCATCATTGAGAATATTCTTACCTCGCACAGCATATGTTACGTCAACACCTTCATCTCGCAACAATCCAGTCAAAATTGTATCCAGCCCGATTTCCCCGGCATTATCACCAAGTACCAGCAACGATTTATGCTCGCGTACTTCATGGACAAACTTACTGAAAGCATCATGATCGAGGCCATGCTCAAGGTTTTCAAGCTCAGCTTCCCAGTCATATTCACCCATGACTGCACAATCCATGTAGTTGCCGATAATGGACACGCCCATAGCCGCCAGCAACGGGTCATCACTGGCTTGAACCTTATTCTTTACTTCCGGCAAAAGCTCTAAAACACGCTTGTTGGCTTCTTCCTTCTGGATTTTAAAAATATCAATCTCGCCAACATAATCTGCAACCTCCCGAAAAAGCCGCCCGGCCAGAGAGGGAGGAGATTCACTCAAATCAGCAGAGGCAAAACCGGCCGCCCAATGCTTTACAACTTTTTCATGAATATCTTCCCGACCGGGACAGGTTTCCCTGATCCCCGCAAGAGCCATTTTCAAAAAGCATGGCAGGCAATCCAAATGAGTTCTCATACTATACCTTTCCCAACCTAAAAGAGCTGGGCTAATTTTGATTCCACTAGCGAGAAAAAAGGGCCTGTTTTTAGCCCGTACATCAACATGAAAACATTTACGCCATGCAATAAGATACTGAATTTATGATACTTACTACCAAGGCACGGCTGTTGCTTATATCAAAGTGACAACAACTTAAACAGAGGAGCAAACAATGCCATTTACCAACAGAAATAACAATAGCTCCCAAAGGGCCGGTCGGGGCCAGGGTCCTTGCGGAGCCGGAATGTCCAGAGGAAGAGGCGCAGGCTTCAGGCAGAATGCCAACAACATGGGCCCCGGAATGGGACAAGGCATGGGTGTCGGACGCGGACAGGGGCTCGGCTTAAGACGCCGCGACGGTTCCTGCGGGCGAATGCAGAATCAGCAATTCGAGACTGACCGGTATGCAAACGATCTTGAAAGACGTATCGCCGACCTTGAAGCCGAAAACCAAAGACTTAGAGCTGAAATGAATAAATAATTAATGGTTCCAAGATTTGATCTTGGAACCATTTTTAAGGACCTGATATGAAGATAGCAATTGCCAGCGGCAAGGGCGGCACAGGTAAAACCACTGTTGCCGTCAATTTTGCCGCCTACCTTGACTCCATGGGTAAAAGTGTAAGTTTCACCGACTGCGATGTTGAAGAACCCAATGCCCACTTTTTCCTGAACCCGGATCTCAGTGACGAAAGAGATGAATTCCTGCCTGTTCCGGCTATTGATGAAGATAAATGCATCGGAGAATCGTGCAGGAAATGCATTGAACTCTGTCGTTTTAAATCACTCATCTGGATGGTTAATTCCGTACTCAGCTTTTCTGAACTATGCCACGGCTGCGGACTATGCGAACTGGCCTGCCCAGCAGATGCCATCAGTGAAGGCAAACGTCTCATCGGAACAACTTCCACAGGCAAAGCCGGTAATATCGATTTTACAAGGGGCTTACTGCGCATCGGTGAAGCAATGTCTCCTCCTCTGATCAAGGCAGTTAAGAAAATATCCCCCCGGGCAGAGGTGAACATTCTGGATTGCCCCCCCGGAACATCCTGTCCGGTGGTGGAATCCATTGATGACACTGATTTTGTAGTGCTCGTAACTGAACCCACGCCATTCGGGCTGCATGACCTTAATTTGGCAGTGCAGCTGATGCAGACCCTGAACATGCCCTGCGGGGTAGTTATCAACCGTGCCGGAATGGGTGATGACCGGGTGGAAAAATATCTTGCAGAAAAAAAAGTCCCCCTGCTCGGCTCCCTGCCGCACAGCCGTGAAGCCGCTTCCAGTTATTCAAAGGGCGATCTGCTCTACGAAAACATTCCCGGATTCAAAGATGAATTCGCAAAAATCTGGTCTTCCATCCAAGAACAAGTGAGCGGAGCACAATAGAATGAAACAATTAGTAGTTATCAGCGGAAAAGGCGGTACCGGAAAAACCAGCGTAGTATCCGGCCTTGCTTCACTCGGTCCCAAGAAAGTCCTCGCGGACTGTGATGTTGATGCAGCCGACCTGCATCTGATCCTGCACCCTGAGATCAGGGATACACACGACTTTTTCAGCGGCGAACGCCCGGAGATAAACCCCGAGCTCTGCACTCAATGCGGTCTCTGTGCCGAACATTGTAAATTCGATGCCATATCCGCAGACTTCACCGTAATGTCTGAAAAATGTGAAGGGTGCGGAGTCTGTTCATATGTCTGTCCTGTTGAAGCGGTCTCAACTTCTCCCAGACTCTGCGGTCAGTGGTTCCGTTCTGAAACCCGCTTCGGACAGATGATCCATGCCGAGCTGGGCATAGGTGAAGAAAATTCCGGTAAGCTGGTTACCACTGTCCGCAATGCTTCCGCAGAAATAGGTGAAGAACTTGGTGCCGAACTGGTGCTGGTTGACGGTTCTCCCGGCGTCGGTTGTCCGGTAATCGCCTCTCTGACCAACGCAGATTTAGCCGTATTTGTGGCAGAACCGACCATTTCCGCAGTGCATGACCTGAAAAGGGTTCACAAGTTGACTGAGCATTTTAGAATTCCATCCATGGCTATCATCAATAAATGCGGAATCAACGCCGATCAGGAGAATGAAATTAAATCCTTCTGCGCTGAAAAAGAAATTCTTCTGGCTGGCGAACTGCCCTACGACACAATTTTTTCAAAAGCCCAGTTGGCTGGACAATCTGTAGTTGAATATGATCCGGACGGCTTGGGAAAAAAAATTGAAACGATCTGGAATAAAATGGAAGCAAACCTTTAAAGGAGAGTAAGCATGGGTAAGGAAAAGATCCTCATTCTTGGATGCAGTCAGGCAATGGATGATGTTTGTACTGGATGCTCACGTTGTATGGTGGGCTTTAACCGACGTGCCGGAGAATTTGCCAATTGCGCAGATGATGCAGAGCTTACTGCAATTGTAGGCTGTGGAGGTTGTCCGGGATCAGGAATTGTGACAAGAATGGCCAACATAAAACTATGGAATGCTCCTATGGGAGAAATCCCTAACAAGGTTTTTGTTGCCCCTTGCATAACCATGCACTGTCCTCACAAGGACGTACTACTCAAAAAAATTAAATCAAAGGCAGGATGTGAGGTCATTGAAGGCACACATCCCTACATTCCCGAAAACATTTTCGCCGAATAAATCCAGAATATGCCTATTTACGAATACAAATGCCGTGAATGCGGTGCTGTTTACGAAGAGATTGCCAGTGCAGGAAGTACTCCCGGCCCATGCCCTTCCTGTGGGAAAGATACCGGAGAAAAACTTATGTCGTCAACATCATCCCTGACAGGTAAGGATACTCCGAACAAACCTGATTCAGCAGGGACCGGATGTTGCGGAGCCAACCCTTCCTCTAAAGGATGCGTTCCCGGCTCCTGTTGCGGCAAAGCTTAATAAGAAAAGGCACCGTCTATGTTAACGACGGTGCCTTTTTTATTTATTAATCAGGGCATCTTCAAACCCGGCCTTGTAATCCCGGTCGAAAAATGCATTGAACTGCTTCGGAGTCCATCGCTGTAATATTTTTCTGTGCTCACCGGATCGGATAACACTCTCTAAAGTAGAATCTATTTCAGCTATGACCTTACGCCCCCACTCTGTCTTGGGAACGGCGTAGTAACCATAAATTGGTTTAACCGGGATCTCCAGACAAGGCACAATGTCTATCTGATCCGAGAGATTGGAATCCCGCAAAATAAAATCAGCAATCATAGGTCCGGCAAAAAAGAAATCTATCCTCTCTAGAATCAGCAATTGCATCAATTTATCAAAATCATTTGAAGAAAAAGCCCGCCCTTGGCTGTGAATATGATTGAAAACCAGACTCTCCAAATCACCGTAATCAATCCCTTTTACATAACCAAATCGGTATTTGGAATCACTTAAGGCAGCTTCAGCCCTGAATTGACCTTTAGAGTCGAGATACTCGCTGTCTCCTTTTCGGATAACAGCCAATATAGTCCACGTCATCCGGCAGGGTAACTTAGAGTAATAAAGATTGTCTTCGCGTGATGGAGTTTTAAGAACTCCGCTGAGAATCCAGTTGCGGCCTTCCCGAACAGACTGAAAAATTTTAAGTGGTGAAGCGGCAATTATCTGGTGTCCGTATTCAGGCATCTGCGATTGCAACAGGACACCAAGCTCCGGACCTATTCCTGTAAAATGCCCATCTTCATGAGAAATGCTAAGGGGAGGAAGATTAAAGTAAGGCCAGTACACATCGCTTTTGGCCTGAACTTTTGCGGCAAGGCCCAAAACATATAAAATCAATGAAATAATGATCGATAGACGCTTATCAGACAACATAACCAAAAACTCCTCCCAATATCCACCTTATCCTTAGATAATAATAGATAAAAAGAGGAGTTCAATGATTCTTAAGATAATTCTTTATCAATCAAGTCCTGATTCAACCCTACAATGGTAATTCCATGCTTCTCGGCAAACCTAACGGATTCTTCGAGATCGAAAAAAAGACTTTTACCAGCTTCAACTCCCAAACAGGTAGCTCCAAGCTCTTTCATCCCTTGAATGGTTTTAAGGCCGATTGAGGGCATATCTACCCGCTTTTCCTGACCGGGCTTGAAAACTTTGACTATGCAGCAGCCTTTCCCGCCAAGCTCGCATCCACGCTTAACTGCGGCATCAGTCCCTTCAATAGCTTCAACAGCAGCCACAATTCCTTCCCGAACGACAACACACTGACCGATATCAAGCCTGCCCAGTTCTCGGGCAATCTTCCATCCAAAGACAAGATCACCACGCTCAACATCATTAGGCTTGCGCTTAGTCAAAAAACCAGCCGGAGTAAGCAAATCAGGCGCATATTCATGAGGACCGACCACTTCCATTCCTTCAGTTTCGAACTCACCGGCAATGGCCCTGAGCAGAACATCATCACCTTTGGTAGCAAGCTTGAAAAGCAGCTTGGCGGCTCGGAAGTCAGGGCGGATATCAAGAGCCTTTGGCTTGTTAATGGTCCCGGCCATAACCACCTTGCTGACTCCATTCTGCTTGAAGAAGGAAATCAACTTGTTAAGTTGACCAAGCTTAAGCTCAACGGAGGCATCCGTATACTCACTGACTTCAAAATTTGAATGACCTTTAAAAAAAACAGCCACAACACGATTTCCCTGTGCTGCGGCTCCTTTTGCAACCAAGAGGGGGAATTGTCCCCCCCCGGCAATAAGACCAATTGTCTCAGTATTATTTGTCATACTATTTAGAACCGTGCCCGGCGGAGGTGACTCCCCTTTTGCTGGCACGAATAAATTCAACGAGGTTTAATACTTCCGGAATATCAGCAAACTGCTCTTCAGCAGCAACCAAAGCATCCTTCCGGGGCATTTCCGACCGGAAAATAAGCTTATATGCCTTTTTAAGAGCATTACAAGTCTTGGCAGTGAAACCGTTTCTTCTCAGTCCGATAGAGTTCGGACCTTGCAAGGCACCGCGAACGCCGGTTGCAATCATGTACGGGGGAATATCCTGCCCAAAACCGGACATGGCACCCACGAAAGCATAATCACCAATACGAACGAATTGATGAACCCCGGACATACCACCGATGGTAACGTAGTTACCGACATCAATGTGTCCGGCAAGGTTAGCTGAACTGGCCATGATTACATGGTCACCCAGTACGCAGTCATGGGCAACGTGGGTATATGCCATAAGCATGCAGTTACTGCCGATGACAGTACTTTCACGGCCGATAGAAACACCGGTTGCGCGGTGGATTGTAGCATATTCACGAAAAATGTTGTTATCGCCTATTTCTACCCATGTATCCTCACCTTTAAATCCGAGGTGTTGGGGCAGACCGCCGACAACTACACCGCTGTCAAGGGTGTTCCCATTTCCCATACGGGAAAATGACTTGATCTGAACATTCGCGTCAAGAGTGCAGTTATCACCGATAATGGTGTTCCCTTCAATAATACAGAAAGGACCGATCTTAACATTATCTCCCAGCTGCGCACCAGAATCAACGATGGCTGTGGGATGAATTTCAGTAGCCACTACATGGACTCCTTGTCTACAATAGCTGCGGAAACTTCACCCTGAGCGGCGACTTCACCATCAACAGTTGCAACACATTTCATTTTCCAAATGTGCATTTTGCGTTTTACATCGCTGATTTCGAGCACAAGTTTGTCCCCGGGCACAACAGGCCTGCGGAATTTTACCTTATTGATTCCGGTGAACAGGAAAACCTTGTCCTCGGTATCAATTTCATCTGTGCTGAGGACAATGATTCCACCAGCCTGAGCCAGAGCTTCCACAATGAGCACACCGGGCATTACCGGAAGACCGGGAAAATGCCCCTGAAAAAAAGGCTCATTCATGGTTACGTTCTTATATGCTCTAATGGACTCACCGGGGGTGATCTCTTCCACTCTGTCAACGAGCAAAAAAGGATAACGGTGGGGAAGCATCCCCATAATCTTTTTAATATCTATAACATCAGGAGTTGATTTACTCACTTTAATCTTCCTTGCTTAATTCTGCTTCCAATGCCTTTATGCGCTTTTCTAACACAGACATTTTTTTAGCCATATCAGGCAGTTTACGATGGTAAATAGAAGATCTCAAGAAATTGCCCTTCTCAAGCAGCGGAGAACCGGCACCCATGAATCCGGCCGGGACATCATTGGTAACCCCGGCCTGAGCTCCGATAATAGCACCATCGCCTATCTTGATGTTATCAACAAGACCGGCCTGTGCAGCAAGAATAACGCCCTTGCCAAGCTTGGTGCTGCCGGCAACACCGGACTGCGAGATAACAAGGCAATCTTCACCGGTTGTTACGTTATGAGCAATCTGGACAAGGTTATCAATCTTGGAGCCGGCGCCGATTCTGGTAACGTCCAAAGCAGCACGGTCAACACAGGCATTAGCTCCGATTTCAACCTGATCCTGGAGCTCTACCGTCCCGATCTGGGGAATCTTCACATGCTTTCCGGAAACCTGAGCATATCCGAAACCATCGCCACCGAGAACCGCTCCGGGCTGAACAATGCCCCCAGTACCAATAACTGTACCAGCCATGATTGAACAATTGGGATAAATTATACATCCCGGTCCCAATACAACATCTTCGCCGATATAAACACCGGAAAAAATTTTGCAATTAGGGCCTATTTTTACTCCTTTACCTATGAAGGCGAACGGATAAACAGTTGCGCTGTCATCAACATCCGCGTCAGGATGGATAAAGGCTAACTCATGGATTCCTTCCAGACATCCCTGAGGACGAGCAAATACATGCATCGCCTTAGCCAAATCCATATAAGGATTCTCGCTGATCAGAGCGGACTCAACCTGATCGGCGTACTTTTCCTCAAGTACAACCGCACCGGCCTTAGTAACCGCAAGGGCAGATTCATACTTAGCATTAGCCAGAAAAGACAGCTCCGTTGGTCCGGCTAATTCCAAGGTATTCAGACCTGAAATTTCCTTATCCTTTCCAGCCATCTTTAGGCCGATAAGACCTGCAAGTTCAGAAAGAAGCATACGGTCCTACTTCTTGCCGGCTCTGTAAGCACGGTTCATTTCAAGCATAAGCTGATTGGTAACATCGATAGTTTCATCAACGTAGAGAAAACCGGAGGATTTCTTGTCGTAGATGGCGGTATAACCATTCTTTTTACCGAATTCGTTTACAACCTTCTGAAGAAGTTCGAGAACGGGAGTTCCAACCTTTTTCTGTTCAATCTGCATCTTGCGCTGGGTAGCCTGAGTCAAATCCTGAAAGTCCCTTACCTTACGCTTGAACTCAAGCTCTTTGTCCTGCTTTGCTTCGAGGGAAAGAACGAGACTCTGCTTCTGGAGGTCCTGCTTCAGGGTTTCCAGTTCCTTCTGCTTGGCTTCAAGCTGTTTCTTTGCAGACGCAAATTTCTTTTCCATTTTCTGCTGAGCTTCCTGACCGATTTCGGAATCTTTGATCAGTTTAGCCATGGAAGTAACTGCTATCTTCTGAGGAGCGGCAATCGCCGGGGTCTGAAAAGCAAAAACCAGAACCAATACTGCAAAAAGAATTCTACGCATTTAAACTTACTCCTTATAATTCCTATCTGATAATCAGGCGAAAAGGCATGCCGAAAACCGGCATGCCCTTCGTTTACATTAATATGTTAAATTCTGCTAGAAGAACTGTCCCATAGAGAATTCAATCTTATGTCTTGAACTGTCTTCGAGCCTATCAAGTCCGTAACCGTACTCTACCCTGATCGGTCCCATGGGGGAGAACCAGCGAATTCCGGCACCGACACTCTTGTACATACCGAGGAAGAGTTCTGATCCATCTGCCTGTTTGGTATCATGGAAGAAACTCTGGCCATCATCCCAAGCGTTACCAATATCGAAGAAACCGACACCGACAAGACCAAGCTCTTCATTGATGGGGAACAAGAGTTCAAAGTTCATGTAGAACATCTTGTTACCACCGATGCGGTCATTTGTGTCTCCGTCACGGGGTGAGATTTCACGGCTGTCATAACCGCGTACGGTGTTGATACCACCGAGGTAAAAACGCTCGAACACTGGAATTTCGCCGCCACCGAAGTTGTCATGGATAAAACCGGCACTACCTTTCCAATGGAAAACCAGATCCCAGAACACCGGGGTAAAGAAGTTGGAGTCATAGGTGTATTTCACGAAAGAGTCATCACCCAGGAGGACACCACCACCCATTTCGACAACAAGGTTATTCACAGTACCGGTGGATGGGTTGAAAGCCTTGTTGGTAGTATCACGTTTAATACCGGCGGTAATTACGCTTGACCAGTTGTCACCTTCAATATCCTTGATCGACTGCGCCGCGTTGGTTCCAACTTCTGAAATCGTATAGAAGTCCAAGCGGTAGTTGGTATAGAAATTGGTGTACTCGCCGAGAGGATAACCGGCAGAGACAACGCCACCGATGGTCTGTTTATCATAATCGGTAAAGTCATCATTACGCCAGTAGGTGTTAAAACCGCCGCCCCAGAGAGTATCGTCGATGCGGGGGTTGTAGAAGCTCATACCATAACTGATAGTCTTGGAGCTCCAACCACCGTTAAGGGAGAATTCCATACCGCGACCGAAGAGGTTGCGTTCGGTAATCTTTGCAGAGACAAAGACACTGTCGGAGGTTGAGTAACCGATACCGCCGCTGACCATACCGGTGTTTTTATCCTTAACCTTGACCTTGAGATCCATCTCACCGGGGTCACCGGTAGGCAGAGGTTCGATATCAACTTCACTGAAGTAGTCCAGCTTGTTCAGACGAACAATTGAACGTTGCAGCTTGGAACCACTGAACTGGTCACCGTCAGCAAGACGCATTTCGCGCAGGATAACGTTGTTCCTAGTCTTGGCGTTACCTTCAATAATAACTCTGCGGATATGAACTTTCTGGCGCTTGGAGATGATGAAAGTAATATCTACGGACTTATCATCTGTATGCTGATCAAACTGAATATTTGCTTCAGCATAGGCATAACCATAGTTGGAATAAAAATCAGAAATTGCCTTCATATCCTCACGAAGGAGGGAACGGTCCAGATATTCGCCACCGTCAGACATATCGTCAGCAGTAACAAGTTCACGCAGTCTGGATTTCTTAACAATCAGGTCTCCCTGAAAGCTGACCTTACCGACTTTATAACGATCACCCTCTTTAACTTTGAAGGTAACGAAAATTCCGTCTTCCTTGATATCCAGCTCAGGCTCACCGACCTTGGCATCAACAAAACCGCGGTTACCGTAATAAGCCAATATCGCAGCAGCATCACGTTCTAACAGCTCTTCTTTAAGCACACCGGTTTTGGTGAACCAGGAAAGCCACCCCCTTTCAGTCAAGGCCAGCTGTGCCTTAACCTCGTCAGGATCAAGCTGTTTAGCTCCTTCGATCTTAATACCTTCGATATAAAGCTTCTTGCCTTCATCTATATTAAGATTCAATCGTGCCTGCGCACCTTCACCTTCTATATTGTAGTCGATCTTGGCGTTGTAATAACCTTCCTTGCGGTACATCTCACGCAGGGTGTTCAAGTCATCGGAGAGAACCTTCGGGTTCATTACCGCGCCTTTCTTGGTATTTACAGCAGCCAAAATATCTTCAGAATCAATAGCGTCTTCACCCTTAACTGAAATGGCCTGAATGCGGGGCCTTTCCTTGACGTCAAAGATGATCTGCTTACCACCGGGAACATCGGTAACCTTGACCTTAACATCGTCAAAGTAGCCAAGAGCATAAATATTTTTGAGATCTGCGTTAATCTTGGAAGGAGTGTAGATATCTCCGGTCTTGATGTTAGTACGCATCAGAATAACATCTTTATCAAGGACTCGGCAGCCACGGACTACGATATCAGCAATCTTGTCCTGACTGAGCAATTCAAGCTTAACCTTGGAAACAAGTTCATCTACGGCCGGAAGAAGATTGATCAGCCCTTTTTGGGAAACAAAAAGAGGAACCGCCGGTTTCATACCGAACGCTTCCACAAGACGAACATCAAGGCTCAGATCTTCGCCGATCTGGCTGAAACTACCATAAATGGAATATCCCGCTCCGGACAGGAGAGCCATATCCTTGGCAGCCTGAATATTCAAAAATTCATAACCCTGTTCATCGACAAGTCCCGCGACCTTTTTCTGATCAACTACGCGGAATCCTGCTTCACGCAATCTGTCTGAAAGAAGAGTAGGTAAACTGTCTCTAAGGTATTGTGTATCAGCGTCAGCATTAACTTCAAAAGGAAGTACGGCAATAATGATGCCTGAAGCATCTTCAGCCTGAGCCTTGCTTGTTCCGAAATTAATCAGAAAAGCAAAAGTTGCCGCAATCAGTAAAAGCAGAATTCTAGTTCTGGGCATACAGTTCTCCGGAACGCAACTCAAGCCGGCGTTTCATAACCCCGGCCAAATCCATGTTGTGTGTCACCACGATGAGCGTCATTCCAAGCTCTTCATTAAGGGAAGCCAGCATTTCTCCGACCATCTTCCCTGTCTTCTCATCCAAGTTACCGGTAGGCTCATCCGCAAGCAGGACCTTTGGTTTAAGGAGGATAGCACGCGCTATGGCAGCACGCTGCCTCTCTCCTCCTGACAGAGTCGTCACTCTGTGATCAATCCTGTTCTGCAACCCTACCAGCCCAAGGGCTTCACGGGCCATATCAGAGGCATCCCCCTGACCTATGCCTGCCATCATGGCAGGAAGAGCAACATTTTCCAGAGTGGTAAACTCCGGAAGAAGGTGATGAAACTGAAAAACAAAACCGATTCCCCTGTTCCTAATTTCGGCCCGCTTTTCAGGTGTCATATCATTAATATTCATTCCCGCAAAATGGATATTTCCACCGGAAGCGGTATCCAAGGTGCCGAGAATATGAAGCAACGTTGTCTTGCCGGACCCGGATGCCCCGAGAATGGCAAGGGACTCGCCGGAATCAACAGTCAGATTGACATGATCCAGAATCCGCACAGTCTCGGTCGGTCCTTCGTATTCTTTTACGACATCAGTAAGTTCGTAAAGCAAATTACTCATACCTTAAAGCCTGTGCCGGTTCCAAAGCAGCCGCCTGTTTTGCAGGGTACAGAGTAGCCAGAAAACAGAGCAAAAACGCCGCAACACCGATAATTGTCAAATCCATCCAATCCATCCTGATGGGCAGATAGTCCACAGGATAGACATTACTAGGCAGCTTGATGAACTGATACTTTTTAAGCAAAAGAGCCACCGGGATACCGATCAAGTACCCGATGGTTGTTCCGATCAATCCGATCAAAGTTCCCTGCAACATAAAAATTCTTCTAATGCTCCCGGAAGTCGCTCCCATGGACATCAGCACGGCAATATCCTTGGTCTTCTGCATGACCAGCATAACCAAGGTAGTGATAATGCTGAATGAACCGACCATAACGATCATTGCCAGAATGATGAACATGGCGGTCTTTTCAAGCTTGAGCGCGGCAAACAGGTTGGCATTCATTTCCTGCCAGTTCCTGATTTGAACCGGGTACCCGGCAAGCTCCTTGTCCAGAAGTTTACCTATGTTATCAACTGCATATACGTCTGCGAGACGAATTTCAAGGCCGGAAACAAAATCCCGATTGAATCCTAGCAGTTTCTGAGCTGCAGTATTGCTGATGTAAGCCAGTGAAGAATCATACTCATACATTCCTGTACGAAAGATCCCACCAACCTTAAATACCCTAACTTTCGGGGTAAATCCAGCGGCAGTTCGAGTACCGGACGGGGATAACAAGTTCACAGTATCGCCAATAACAAGTCCGAGGCGACGCGCCAACTGATTACCTATAACAATCTCCGGAATCTTGCTGTCTTTTGACAGACTATCCACACTTCCAGAAACCATATCTCCGGGAAGGCTCAATACACCTTTAGCGGTATCAGCATCGACACCCCTAAGGACAACACCTTTTACTCCCCCGCTGCTGGAGAGCATAACCTCAGAATAGATAAAGGGCGTTACACCTGTAACGCCCGGAATCTTTTCAATTCTATCGGTCATGTGATGGTAGTTTTCAAGCGTACCGTCATATGCGGTCACGATAACGTGGGCATTAACTCCAAGAATTTTGTCACGGAGATCGGTTGAAAAACCGTTCATAACCCCTATCACCACAATCAGGGCTGCTACGCCCAAAGCAACGCCGCACACGGCAAAGAGAGAGATGACTGAGATGAAATTATTCTTTCTCAGTGTAAAGAGGTATCTCAGTGCGACGAAGAGTTCAAACTTCATGAGCCACCATTACCGGAAGCACCTTCGGTTCTGAGCAGCGGGAACAGAATAACTTCCCTGATGGAAGCACTATCAGTCAAAAGCATGACCAGACGGTCAATCCCGATACCCTGTCCAGCAGCCGGAGGCATACCGTATTCAAGAGCGCGGACATAGTCCTCGTCCATGTTGTGGGCTTCATCATCACCGGCATCCTTCTCCGCAACCTGCTCCATAAAACGGCAGCGCTGGTCAACGGGATCGTTGAGCTCGGAAAAGGCGTTTGCCAGTTCACGACCGTAAATGAACAGCTCAAAACGGTCAGTAATATCCGGGTTCTCCTCATTCCTTCTGGAAAGAGGAGAAATATCAGTAGGATAGTGATAAATGAAGTGCGGCTGGATCAGCTTAGGCTCAACCAGTGCGTCAAAAAGCTTGGCCTGCAGCTTACCGAGCTTTTCGCCCTCAACTGCTTTCTCACCGAGCTTTTTAACAAGTTCCTTACATTTATCATAGTCAGTGTAGACTTCAGGAGAAACACCGCCAACCTTTTCAAGGGATTCGTGGAAAGCCATGCGGTGCCACGCTCCAGGGGTCAGATCAATCTTTTCTTCCTGATATTCAATGACAGTGTCGCCGTTAACTTCCTTACAAACAGAAGAAATCATTTCTTCGGTGAGATCCATAAGGTTTTCGAAGTTGGCATACGCCCAGTAGAATTCAAGCATGGTGAACTCAGGGTTATGCCTTACAGAAATACCTTCGTTACGGAAGTTACGGTTAATTTCGTAAACCTTCTCAAATCCACCTACCAACAGACGCTTGAGATAAAGCTCCGGCGCAATGCGCATATAAAGCTGCATATCAAGAGCATTGTGATGGGTGGTAAAAGGACGGGCTGCCGCACCACCTGCGATGGGGTGCATCATGGGAGTTTCCACTTCCATGAAACCCTTGGAATCCAGATAATTACGAATAGCCCTGACAATGAGGGTACGCTTCTGGAAAATTTCGCGTGCGCGTGGGGTTACGATGAGGTCGACATAACGCTGGCGGTATCTGGTCTCCACATCCTTGAGCCCGTGGTACTTTTCAGGAAGCGGGCGCATGGATTTGGTAATCAGATCTACCCTATCAGCTTTAACGGTCAGCTCGTCAGTTTTGGTTCTGAAGAGTGTTCCTTCAACGCCGACAATATCACCGATATCGAATTTCTTAAAAATTTTGTACAGGTCTGCGCCGAGATCATCCCTGGCTGCGTATACCTGAATCCTGCCGGTAGGATCCTGAAGATGAAAGAATGCGACCTTACCGAAAGATCTGTGAGTGATAACCCTACCGGCAAGCTTGAATTTCTTGCCCAGAGCTTCCAGCTCTTCTCCTCCGAGATTGTCATAATTATCCCAGATGTCTGAGACTTCTGTATCTTTACTGAAGTTGTTGGGGTAAAGCGGAACACCTTCGTCGAGAAGGCCACAGGCTTTTTCCACACGATTCTTCAGAACCTGATTGAGTTCGTTCTGAGCTTGCAGAGCCTCAAGCATGGGCATAAATGACTGCACATGCTCTGATTTGGTTGCCAGCTTGATTTGCTTATTCTTCTTGCCGCTCAAGTTATTAATTCTCCGTAACCGAATAAATTCTAGATAAATACAAGATCCGTTGATTGCCTAAGCTAATTACCCTTTGTCGTCAAGAAAGTACATCTTTAAATAGTTCACTTTCGCGCACAAAAATTTTTTAAAAAAAGTGTTTGACAAGTGCGCGGCAAATCCGTAGAACCCATCTTCGTTGCAGCGGGAAACGCTGCAACAACAAAATATTCCTCGGTGGCTCAATCGGCAGAGCGGGTGACTGTTAATCACTAGGTTGGGGGTTCAAGTCCCTCCCGGGGAGCCAGATAGCTCAAAGGCTGCTTTCGAAAGAAGGCAGCCTTTTTCTTTTCATTTCATTCAGCTGCCCAATTTCACGCCTGCACATTCGTTCATTAAAAATCATTTCCCTACATTTAAATATATATACCCGTAAATCGACTCTACCGGGACTTCGAAAGATGGACCTTTGGAAAACAGCCTTCTCAACGCTGACAACATCAACCTTCTCCAACCAAAATCAATCCCTGAAAGAAAGTCTAAAGAAAATTTAAATTAAATTAAAGATAATATTTGACATACTCGCAACAACTCCGTAGAACCCATCTTCGTTGAAGGGGAAAACTCCTCAACAACAAATATTCCTCGGTGGCTCAATCGGCAGAGCGGGTGACTGTTAATCACTAGGTTGGGGGTTCAAGTCCCTCCCGGGGAGCCAGATAGCTCAAAGGCTGCTTTCAAAAGAAAGCAGCCCTTTTTATTGCCTTTTACTTTTTCACGATACCCTTCAGGTTCTCCGGAATAACATCCTCAGGGACAACTCCGTTCATATGATATCTTTTCAGGATTGAATAATAGGTTCCGTCGCGGGCTATTTTTCCCAACCCTTTGATAAACCTTTCCTTCAACGGCCTGTTTCGTTTTTGAAAAATAACTGAAAGCTTCATCTGCTGGATAGGCTTACTGGTAAAACTGAACTCTGGAGCTTTTTCCGGAAACAGCTCCCAGATCAAGTATTCCCCGGTAACACGAAAAGCTACGGCAAAATCAAACCGCCCTGCATTCAATTTTAAAAAATTGATCCTGATATCGGAAGCCAAATCAGTCTGTAATCCAGCATCATCCAAGACCCGCTGACTACTGCTGCCACGCACATTGCCAAAAGAATATCTATTCAAATCTTCAAGCCGGTTAAACACAACACCTTCCGGAAATCGTTTAGCTTGATAAAAGCCTACAAAATTTAACTGGATGATATCTACAGCTTCTACCTTATCTTCCATTCCTCTTCTCTTAAACCATTCCATGGACCCTAAACAGCAGTCCTGCACACGTTTAACAATCGACCAGACATTTCTGGACATCGGCAAGAGATCATATTGAGCCGAAATGTCTTCGACAGCAAAAGCATCCGTTACAATATCCCTTAGCATGCCTTTACCAAATTCAGGCTCTGCTTCCTCAAAAACCAAGGGAGGATACAATACCGTTGCAACATTGACAGTTTCGCTGGCAAAAGCAGGTAAAATAACGCAAAACAGCATCCCCATCCCGAAGGCTAAACTGACAATCTTTGTTTTGATTTCCATGCAACTCCCTCACCAATAAAATTCAATCAACCTGATACAATACGACTCTAACAGAAAATCCGCCCCATGTTCAACCCGCATAAACACAGGCTTAACCACCTAATTTTAAAAAAATTGAATTAATTTAAAGATAATGTTTGACAACTTTAAGACAAATCCGTAGAACCAATCTTCGTTGCAGCGGAAAACGCCGCAACAACAAAATATTCCTCGGTGGCTCAATCGGCAGAGCGGGTGACTGTTAATCACTAGGTTGGGGGTTCAAGTCCCTCCCGGGGAGCCAGATAGCTCAAAGGCTGCTTTCGAAAGAAAGTAGCCTTTTTCTTTATCTATTATATTCTTTTCTTTGCTCTTAGCGTCCCTACAGGCTACAATCAGATTATGCAAATAATCAACAATCCTCTACCCTGTTCTTTCCTGAAGTCCTCCCCTCCCGGTACAAATTCCGGCATAGAGGTTGCGGACAAGGACGAACTGCGCGAATCCGAAAAGAAAGCCATAACCTGCCGTGAATGCGGAGCCAGGATCACTGACACCTCATTCTCAACAAAAGTCAACGACAACCATGAACACTCATTTTTTAATCCTCATGGCTATGTCTTTCAAATAAGATGCTTTTCTGCTGCTACAGGCTGTGCCACATCCGGCCCTCCATCAAATGAATTCACTTGGTTTGCAGGGTACACATGGCAGATAAGCTCATGCTCCAAATGCAGAGAACACCTTGGCTGGCGTTTCCAATCAAACACAAGCTCCTTTTACGGCCTGATCAAGGATAGAATAAAAGAATAAAAAAGCTCCCGGCACCTTCCGGCATCGGGAGCTTTTAATTGATACAGTCAGTTAATTTTACTTGTAGTAAAGCTTAACTTCGTTGGTCTTGGGCATAGTCTGTCCCGGAGTAGGCTGACCGGAAACAAGAATGTATCCCTCGCCTTTTTCAAACTTATCGTTGGCTTCAAGGAACTCCACAAGGCGATCCCTGTGGTCGGTAAGTTTGGACTCAGTGACAACAGGAGAAATACCCCAGAAAAAGTTGAGGTATGCTGGAACGCTTTTGTCAGGAGTCAGGCAATATACAGGCTGCGCAGGTCTACGACTGCAGATAATCCTTGCGGAAGAACCGCTTGAGGAATGACAAATGATAGCAGGACTGTCGATATCCTGAGCCAGCAGACATGCGGAATAGCTCAAGTACTTAACAGGGTTTGAAACAAGCTCATTGGCAGGCGTGTAGGGTCCCTTAATTCGCTCAAGATAATACGGCTCGGTACCTTCTGCGATCTCTTTAATATATCCGACAGCTTCAGCAGGATATGCGCCGATTGCAGTCTCTTCGGAAAGCATGCAGCAGTCCGCACCATCCATAATCGCGTTGGCTACGTCGTTAGCTTCCGCACGGGTGGGGATCGGGTTCTTAACCATGGAAAGCATCATCTGGGTGGCAACAATAACCGGCTTCTGAGCATGACGTGCTGCGCGGATAAGCTTTTTCTGGATAACGGGAACAGTAGAGAGCTTGCACTCAAGACCGAGGTCACCGCGGGCAACCATGATGCCGCTGGCAAGCTCAAGAATGGATTCAATATTTTCAACAGCATTCTGGCGTTCAATCTTAGCGATAATGGGAAGAACCACACCATGCTTATTCATCGCATCCAGAACGTCTTGAACATCCTGCGCAGTCTGGACAAAAGACATGGCAATTGCATCAACACCAATCTCGATACAGCCTGCCAGATCAACTTTATCTTTTTCAGTAAAAGCAGGAAGTGCGATATGCTTGCCGGGGAAAGTGATACCCTTTTTGGATGCAAGCAGACCGGCATTCTGAGCCTGAAGCTTGTACAGCTTATCTTTCTCAAGAGTTTCGGTTACGAAAAACTGAAGCATTCCATCACTAAGCGAAACTTCCATTCCATCCTCGAGTCCCTGCAACAATTCGGGCTGATCAAGGGGAATAAAAGGCAGATCTTTGGCCTCTTCAGCGAATTCAGGAAGCCCCAGATAGACATAAGCACGGGAGTCAATGTCATGAGGAGCATCCTCAATAACACCCACCCTGATCTTGGGCCCACAAAGGTCCCCCATGATAGTAAGGGGAATAGAAAGTTCCTTTTCAACCTGACGAATCATTGCAATGACAGGCTTAAAGCTCTCAGCGTCGGAATGGGAAAAGTTCAAACGGAGAATTCTGACACCGTTCTGGACCATCTTGGTAATGGTTTCAACATTACTTGATCCCGGGCCGAGAGTGGCAACAACTTTGGTTCTCATGATCTTGTCCTCAATATTTTATTTGGGTAAAATTTTACTGTCCCCAATTGATTGGAAAAATTCGGATCCACCTCTGTCCGATGTTCACTTTCGAAAATATTACTAACATAATTTTCGGAAATGTACAAAATTTTAATTTCAATGCTTTCTAATTTGCTTCAAATGTTTTTTTTATTTTACATGACACCTTTCCGAGTTTATACCGAATAACTCTAAATGAAAATATTTTTAACTAACGGAGTATTAAATGTTTAAAAACGTGCTGAAATTAGCTTTGATTATTGCCATGGCAGCTTTTATCGCCGGATGCCAGCAACAGGCCTCTTCCGGCGGCAAAGTAGGATTTGTTGATACCAATAAGGTTTTCAAAGAATGTAAAGCCGGCACCGAAGGTATGGAATACCTTAAAAAATCAAGCGAAGAATTTCAGGCAAAATTCACTGAAATGCAGAAAACCCTTGCAGGAAACCAGACTGAAGAGAACACCCGCAAGTTCCAGGAAGCACTCGGCGAATACCAGAACAAAATGGGCGCAGAGCAGAATCGCATCGTAGAAGCCCTGCAGGGCGGCTTTACCAAAGCTGTTGATGACTACCGTCAGGCTAACGGCTATTCCGTGATCCTCTCTACCGAATCTGCTATCAGCTACGACAAATCTGCTGACATCAGCGACAAGATCATCGAATCAATGAACAAAATGGACATTAAAATCAAGCCCGAATAATTACGGCTGATTCCATTAGACCTTAAAAATCCTCCTGAGACTTAGGTTTCAGGAGGATTTTTTGTTACAAAACAACTGTATTTACATACCGTCTTCAACCTTTCACTTGATTTTTCCCACCGCACAGGAGATTATCAAAGTCCATTTTATCTCTTAATTTCAACAAGCTAGTTAACGATCTGATATGAGTTTAGCATTATTTGGAAATCTGTTCGGCGGACTTGGACTTTTTTTGATCGGCATGCGTTTGATGACCACTGGCTTGAAACAAGCCGCTGGTAAATCCTTACGTAAAATACTCGGTCAATGGACCAAGAGCCCGAGACGCGGATTATTCTCGGGATTCCTGATTACCGCACTGGTCCAATCTTCAAGCGCTGTTACCGTTGCTGTTATCGGCTTTGTAAATGCCGGGCTCATCACTCTTTCTCAGTCCATCGGAGTCATTTACGGCAGTAACATCGGAACCACTGTAACCGGATGGATTGTTGCTGCCGTCGGATTCAGCGTAAACTTGAAAGCCTTTGCGCTTCCCGTCATCGCCATCGGTGCAATTCTACGTTTAACAGGTCCGACATCACGACGCGCTTTTTTCGGCGACGCTTTTGCCGGATTCGGCCTGTTCCTCATGGGAATCTCCACCTTGCAGATGTCTTTCAAAGGTATTGAATCATCAATCGACCTTTCAATCTTTGCATCCATGGGAGCTCTTTCCATCCCGATATTTATCGGCATAGGCTTGATGCTTACACTGCTCATGCAGAGCTCCAGCGCGGCTATGGCCCTTGTGCTTACCGCAACAGTAAGCGGACTGATGGACCTCAACCAGGGAGCCGCCGCTGTAATCGGAACCAATATAGGAACGACTTCCACTGCAGCCCTTTCCGTCATCGGTGCTACCATCAATGCCAAAAAGGTTGCTACAGGGCACATCATATTTAACCTGATCACAGCCCTTGCCGCCCTCATAATGCTGCCGGTACTCATAAAATCCATTCTTTTCTGCATGGACATTATGAATATATATCACGAACCGGCTGTTGTTCTGGCCCTGTTCCACACTCTGTTTAACTTTCTGGGAGTCCTGCTTCTCTGGCCTTTCACTGATAAGCTTGTTAGTTTTATCGAAAAGAGATTCGCTTCACTTGGAGATGACCGGGGGCGCCCCAAATATCTGGATAACAACGTCATCGGCACCCCTGCACTTGCCCTTGACGCTCTGACCCTTGAAATGGAACGTATAGGGCAGCTCACCCGCAGAATTGTGCGCAAAGGCCTTAACTCCGATTTTGGATACGGCGCACTCCCTGCGGATAAAGATGCACAGGACACCCTTATTGAGGCTGCCCGCTCTTTCTGTGCCAAACTGCAATCCCGTCCCCTTACCGAACAACAGGGACAACAAGTGGCAACCGCCCTGCGCGTACTGCAATATTTCCGTACCGCCGGAGCTCTCTGTGCCTCGTTGGAAAAGAAGAGACTCAAACCTGCTCTTGATCTGCTTGGTCAGGACGCTGACATGGTCACTGTCTTCCGCAACTCATGCCTCGGCGTCTTAAATGTTACAGAAAAGCCATGTTCCGATGAATTTTGTAAAATCGACAATATGATACATGACATGTTATCAGCATACCATGACTTGAAAGCAAAGCTGCTTTCTGCCGGAGGAACAGGCAACATTCCGGTTCCAGAAATGGTTGAACAGCTTGAACTTTTTTCAAAGATACGACGCATAGCAAGGCAGGCAGCCAAAGGCGCAGTCTACCTTACTGCTATGAGGCCGGACTCCGGCGTGGGCTGCCCGACCACTACCGTTAAATTCGCATGGAACCGCCATTGGTAATCAAAATGGAGCCGCAATGAACAAATTTAAAATTCCCGCAATCATATTCGCTGTTGTTTTCGTTGCTTCTGCAGCAGCACTGTATTTTTATGTTCAGAAAGATTTGGGAGAAAAATCAGACCTCGAAGTAAACGCTCCCGCATGGGTAAACAAAAATGGTTCCAGCGGGAAACTTCCTGTATCCGACAAGGTGGCCAAATCCGGTGATTCAATTAAGCCCGCACTGGAGAATAAAACAGAACCCATACCACCAAAAGATGACAGAGCAATTGCGGACAGCAAAACCGAGGCTTCCGCAGCAAATAAGACTGAGCAATCTCCGGTCCAAAAAACCGTGGATAAAATAAAGGATACTATCATCACCGAGGTCTTTCTTGATAATCTGGCCCAGTACATTGCAGACAGCTATCATCCGGCAGGTTCACTGCCTTATAAATCCCAAAAAGGGTTCAGTTCAGCGTCGTTCAAAGGAGTCAATATGCACTTCGGACTGAACCTGCGTGGCCTTATGCCTGATGCCGAGAACCTTGTAACAGCTCAAAAATCCATCTGGTCCTATCTGCTTACACCGGGAAAGCTGACTGTTCTTTCAAAATCAGAATCAGGACAGCTGCTTGATCTAATTGAGGAAAAAGGAATTCTTGCAGAAAGAACATTTGCGGAAGGGGACAGCTCCTCTCTGCATGAACTGACTAGAGAACAACGAGCAGAGATGTTCCGCACAAACAGCCAACCGCTACGCCATGTTGCGTCTGTTCTCAAAGCAGTTGCTGATAACCCAGACCTTTTGCAGGCTCTGGATAGCTATATCAAAGCTGAAAAACGAGTAGATTCCGCAAATGGTATTTTCCAGCTTGATCTGGACAATTCCCGCAACACCCAATCTGAATCGGCAAAAAACAAAGCTGCCCATTCCGGTAAAATTCTCAAAGAAGCCATTACTATCAGGGAAAAAATAAAGTCCGGTATCACACAGAAAATAAAGTCATATTGCGCAGGAGAATGCGACAAGCCTGACGATTCATTCTACATAGCCCAGTGGATTTTCAGGAGAGTTCATAACGATGAGAAAAAACTTAAAGCCATTGCTGATGGAGGCGAAGCCTTGAGCTACCTTGCAGACAAAATGGTTGAGAGAGCAGAAGCAATAGAAAAATCGATGTAATTGGATCTAACACTCGGATGGGATTCTGATAATAATCTTCATTCCTTCCCCCGGACTGGTTTCAATTTCAAAAGTCCCGCTATGCTTCTGGGTAATGATGAAATAGGAGACAAATAGACCGAGCCCTGTTCCTTCACCAACGGGTTTAGTCGTAAAAAAAGGTTCCAAAGCCTTTTTGCGGATTTCAGGCCCCATTCCGGGGCCGTTGTCTTCAATTTCCAGACGAACGAAACCTGACTCTTTTCTTAACCGTATAGTAATACGGGCAATATCATCGACTACCCTTGCCTGATCAGCAAGGATTGCCTGCACGGAATTCTTAAGCAGATTAATAAGAACCTGCTCTATCTCAGAGGGTGAACATAAAAGCTGAGGCAGAGAATCATCGTATTCCCTGATTATCTCCAATCCCCCCCCACCGGATTTGCTGTAAAAGTCATAACCGCTGAATGAAAGCTCTATAGCTGTTTCAACAATCTGCTCTATATCGGAACAAACCCTTTCCCCGCCGGACTGGCGACTGAATTGAAGCATATTGGAAACAATACGTGCAGACCTTTCACCCATCTCCCTGACTGATTCAAGCTTGTCGAGAATCCCTCTTTTCTCGCAATACTCGTGGATAGAGTTAAAAGGTATTCCCAATTCATCAGCCGCAGCATAGTTTTTAGGCAAATGCCCTGAAATCCTACGCTGAATATTCTGGATACCTTGAAGAATGCCACCAAGCGGATTATTAATTTCATGGGCCATGCCGGCAGCAAGCCCGCCAACAGTCATCATCTTCTCGGTTTGCACCATAACCTCTTCCATACGGGTCCGGGCAGTAATATCATCAATACGGATGACAGCCCCGGCCTCATCACCTTTGAACGGACACACTACAATTTCATGAAAGACATTGTATCCTTCCCGATCCATATGGAAAATTTCAGTACCACCTTCAACTTCACCGCGGATTGTTGCTGAAATCAAATGCTCAAAACGACTTAATTCCGGCATCATCTCGTAAACAAAATTACCTTCTGCGTCCTCGGCAGCCCGTCCGGTCTCCTCGTGAGCATAATCATTCCAGAGCACTACATTTGAATTTTCATCCACACCTACCAGTACGGAATGCATAGAGTTGATAACATTACCAAGGTAGTTACGGGTCCGCTGCAATTCCCGCTGATCGGCAAGCCTGCGCCTCACATCACGGGCAACCATGACAATATAAAGCCTGCCGCCCACGAAATGCACTCGAAGAGTCATTTCCACAGGAATACGAGAGCCCCCCTTTCCGAGCAGGTCAGTCATGGAAACATCTTCTTTATCCCATGACGAATAAACATCGTCATCAATCAAAACTTCGTGCAGCAAAAAACAGGTATCCTCGGGAAAGACCAGTTCCGGAGGGCTGTCCAGCAACTCATCCCTGCTGTAGTTCGTCTTCTTCAAAGCGGTTTTGTTGACGTCAGCAAAACTCCATGAGAATGCATCAAGCACGAACAAGGCATCATTAGCATTTTCCACTAAAGCTCTAAAACGCTCCAACTCATTAATCCTTTCCCGAAGTTCAGGATAATAACTTTTGCGCATGGATGTCTCGCCAAGCCCGATAAGCTTATTGCGGACATTCTCGTTGGAGTTCGTTTTAGAGCGCCGCTTCATAAATTTTCTCTACATCTTCCTGACTCAGTTCAACCGGATTAGTGACCATGCAGGCGTCTTTCAAAGCCATTTCAGCCAATTTAGGAATTTCATCACGGGTAAGCCCCAAATCACTAAGTGACATACTTATACCCGCTGCCCTGCTCAACGCCACAATCGCCTGCTCCAGCTCATTGCAGATTTGCTCATCTGTTTTACCGGAAACCGATACGCCCATTTTTTCGGCAATACGGGAGTATCTTTCAACAGCATAAGGAAAATTTACCCTGATCACATAAGGAAGCAGGATAGCGTTGCACTCACCGTGCGGCAAATCCAAATGACCGCCAAGACTATGAGCCATAGCATGCACAGCGCCAAGAATTGCATTGGAAAAAGCAAGCCCTGCCTCCATGCTGCCAAGCATGACCTGCCCGCGTAATTCAAGGTTACCGGGTTCTTTGATAACAGCGGCAAGATTACCTGTAACCTGCTCAATAGCATCAAGGGCCAGAAGATCTGTTAAAGCTGAGTTAGCATTCGAGACATAAGCTTCTATAGCATGAGTCAATGCATCCATTCCGGTAGCCGCTGTCAATTGCGCATCCATGGTTGATGTAAGTTCAGGATCAATCAGGGCTGCATCCGGGACCATGGCCTTACTGACGATACTTATTTTTACATCCCGTTCAGTGTCGGTTATAATTGCGAACTGGGAAACATCAGCAGAACTCCCGGCAGTGGAAGGAATGCAGATCAGAGGAGGTCCAGGGACATCAACCATGTCGACGCCCTCAAAATTCAAGATATGGGAATTATTTGTAGTGACAATCCCAATTCCTTTGGCACAATCCATCGGACTTCCACCGCCAACAGCAATTATGCAGTCACATCTGTTTTCCAGATAAAAATCAGCCCCGCTCATGACTTCAACATCACGGGGGTTCTCAGATACGTCACTGAAGATAAAAGTTTCAATGCCGGCATCATTCAGACTCTTTTCAACTGCCCGAACCCAACTGCATTTAACAATACCGGGATCAGTCACTATCAAAGCCCTGGAGACACCGAAATTTTCAGCATATTGCCCGGCAAGCTTGGAAGACCCCACACCGAAAACAAGTTCAGGAGCAACAAATTTTCTCATCGCCAAAACTTCTTTCACGTAGACCTCCACCACTTAAAAATATAATTCGTGCCTGTAATTACTCAGAGATACCAATATTATCAGCCATAATCATAAGTAACATATGAACTCACATTCCCGCAACAACAGAGCACAAAAAGGCATCTTCAAAAAAGAACCTCTCCAATAATGGACTCAATCTTGTAGCAACCGTACAGATAAAAAAATCTGCCCCTGTACAATATACAGAGGCAGAATCATTTTTGAGACACTTATAAATTTACGCTTAACCGCGATGTTCCTTCTTCAATAGGTCATTTACAGTCTTAACAGGAGAAAAAGTACTCAGCGGAACTTCTACAAATACAGTAATCCAATCAGCCATGGAACCGTTCCAAAGTCCCGGAAGCTCCATTGCCTTCAGTTTGCGGCCATTCTTGGACTTGTGTGAGATAAATCCGGTTTCGGGGTCAGTAAAATTCTTCAAGGCATACCACTCTCCACGAGGGCTTCTCATACCGCAAACAAGATCAACAGGATTGAAATGAGTTGCAGTCTGTACAATCGCAGCCTGTTCGGGATCATCCATATCCACCTGACTCTTTTCAACAATCTGCGGAGAGATAAAGCCGTCAGGACCGTCTACCCAGAAAGGCCCGCCACCCGGTTCGCCTTCATTCTTAACCATTCCGCATACACGTACAGGCTTGGATAACCGAACCCGCAACATGCTTATCTTATCATCAAGACTCATCTGACCGAAATTCTCAGGCAATTGCATGGAGAGATAGGAAACGGCGAAGATGGCTACCGCTGCGACTTCAAATTCACTGCAATTATGATTCTCAAGCATATTCAGACACTCAAAAATCTGATCCTGCAACTTTACCAACAAACCGCCGAGAAGCTTCTTATATTCAATAGTCGCACCCTTCATGCTGTCAGGGACAACATTATCAATATTCTTCAGATAAACAAGATCGCCACGCAGCTTATGCAAATTATCCAGCAAGGCGCCATGCCCGGCCGGCCGGAACAAGATCTTTCCATCATCAGTGCGGAACACATCGTTATTCATATCTACGGCAACAGTATCACTCTTCCTGCACTGCTGGGAAAAATCAATTTCAAAATGGCAATCAGGATAATTCTGAACGGCCTTTGCAATATGATCACGAATATTCTGCTCATGAGCCGGAGAAACAGTAAAGTGTAATTTCGCCTTACCACGACGATCTTTAATATGGGCAGCAGCTTCGGCAATATGTTCTTCAAAAGGAGTACGGTACCCGTCGTCATAACTATGAAACGGAATCAACCCCTTAGGCATTGCCGCATAGTTCAACCCTTTTTCTGTGAGCAGGTATTCGAGGATCTGTCCATAATCCTGATCCGCATATGCATCCTCAAGATTTACACCATCTTCCCTCATGACTTCCTGCAAATCATGATAAAACGGAAGCACCGGAAGCAGATCCATAAAAGTCTGGACCATTTCCGCATCCTTATCGGAAAGCTCCTCGTTTTTCAGCTTGGCGAGTAAATGCTTGAACATCCGAGTTGCTGCTCCTGAGGCCGGAACGAACTTGGTAAAACGTCCTTCGTCAGCTGCTTCTTCAAAGCAATCCAATAATTCTTCTCTTTCAGCGGGCCTAATCCGATAAATTCCATCGTTCAAAGTACAGGCCCGCTCAAGCTTTGTCGGTTCAAATCCAATCTTGAATCGCTCAATTTGCTCCGCCAATGCGGATGCAGAAATTCTCTCACCAATAATATCAATTAAACCATTCTCAATTTCGCGGAGATCATTTTCAGTTACCATAACGTACCTTCCCGTGATTTAAATTGAAAAACAGTGTAAAATCATAATCTTAAGGCAGCCTATACCCCACTCTAATACGCAATCGACACCGATAGATACTTACCCCTTAACACAGATTTTCAGCTGTGTTTAGGGGCAAAATAAACATATTTGAAACTTTTTTATTTTTCCCTGATAACTCAAAAACTTAATTTAACATACTAAAATAATTAATTATTTATTATAGACAAATTCTAAGGGATCAAAATAATGAAAATTATGTCCCAATTTTGAAACATAAATTGCAGCGTGATGACGAAAAGATTTCCCATTCGAGATAGAGAGGCAGAAGCGAAGCCGAAAAAAATCCCCACCTTCGCATTTCAAACGATGATGAGGGCAAAAAAAAAGACCCAACCTTTCGGTTGAGTCTTTTTGATGAAGCATGGTGGTTGCGGGGGCCGGATTTGAACCAACGACCTTCGGGTTATGAGCCCGACGAGCTACCAAGCTGCTCCACCCCGCGTCACTGTGAGAGCATGTCTACATGCTCTGCAATTTGCTGTCAACTACAAGTTGAACATTCTGCAAATTATTTTTCAAATATTTTCAGGATTTAAACATGCACTAAACACAAAATCCCAAAACTCAGTCAAAAAAGTTGAAGCTGGAAGCATCACTGGCTTTTGCCGCAAACATCCCCGTCATGACCGGAAATATAGGTGGTTGCGGGGGCAGGATTTGAACCTACGACCTTCGGGTTATGAGCCCGACGAGCTACCAAGCTGCTCCACCCCGCGTCACTGAGAAGAGAACAACTACAGATACACCCTACAGAAGTCAACTTAAAAATTAAAATAAAATGAATTTTAAAGTATATTCGTGCAATAACCCAAAATTTTAGGCCTTATTTTTGAAGTATCCCACCAATTCCCGGCGCAAACCTTCAAGCAAGGTAGTTTCAACATTCCAAGAATGCCAGTAAAGCGAAACAGGTACTCTACCCTCTGGCACGACCTCAATCAATTGCCCGGACTCCAGTTCTTCTTCCACTTGAAACTCAGGGACCATACCGTATGCAAGTTCACGACAGATAATATCAACAAAGGATTCTGTGGAAGGGATATAAAAGATTGGATGTGCGACCGATTCACCCGGAAAAACTTTTGCCAGCATCTGCGATTGAGTTTCATCTTTACGGTTAAAAACAGCTGCCGGAGCCTTTGCAACCGACTCACGATTAAATCCGTCTTTAAACCAACGTTTGTAAAAATCAGGTGTACTCAAACACAGATAATCGAAAGTTGCCAGATAATCGCTGCGACAGCCTTTCACAGGTTTAGAAACGGTTCCAATGCAGCCTACAACCTCCCCCCGACGTAGCATCTCATGGGTCCTGTTTTCATCATCTACATACAAATCAAACAACACATTGTGCTCTTTTAAAAAACCATCAAGAGCATCCAGAAACCATGTAGCAAGGCTGTCCGCGTTAACTCCCACAGGTAAAGTCACAAATTCACCGCTGGGATTAAGGCCCATGGAATCATTCAGGTCATGCTCCATAAGCCGGATAGTGTGCAGGTGCTTAATCAGCTTGCGGCCGTCCTCTGTGGGTTCAGGAGGATTGGACCGGACCACTAGCACCCGGCCCAATTGTTCTTCAAAATTTCGTATGCGCTGTGAAACTGCTGATTGGGAAATATTCAGCTTCAGTGCAGCCTTATCAAATCCACCCTCTTCGATTACCGCAGCCAGTGCTTCCAGAAAAATGTTATCAAGCATGCACACACTATAAGTTAAACTTATTAGAAATGAAAATATTTAATTGTACTAATTTTTATCGTCCCCCTATATTCCCGAAAAACAAACGGAGCAAACAATGTCATCACTTATTCCATATATGCAGGGTTTCGGGACAGGGGCAGGATTGATCATTGCCATCGGAGCGCAAAATGCTTTTGTGCTTACCCAGAGCATCAGAAAAAACCATCATATGACCATATGCCTTGTCTGCGCCATCTGTGATGCGCTGCTGATTACACTGGGGATATTGGGAACAGGAGAGCTTATCGCCTCAAATCCGATGCTGCTAAAACCAGCGGCATGGGGTGGAGCTGCGTTTTTAGCATGGTACGGATTCGGATCTTTACGCTCTGCCATCAAGGGCGGACATCTGGAAACCGGAGATGTTGCCAAGACAGGATTGAAATCAATAATCCTGCTGACCCTTTCCATCACTCTGCTTAATCCGCATGTTTATCTGGATACGGTAGTCATGCTGGGTTCAATCAGCGGACAATATGACGGTCTGGATCGTTACATGTTCGGATTCGGAGCAATGACCGCATCTTTTGTATGGTTTTATACCCTTGGATTCGGCGGACGGGCTCTTGCACCACTGTTTAAAAAGGCCGTAACGTGGCGGGTATTGGATAGCGCAGTCTGCCTGACCATGTGGTTTATCGCATGGAATCTGGCTGAAAAGGCCATGAGTGTTTAAATAAACTGCCTGCCCAGAGCCACGACCAGCATCCCTGCCAGCATAGCTAGAAAAACATTTTTAGTTTTGAAAGTAATCGCTACGGTGACTAGACCGCCTGCGAATCCGATCAAGCCTTCATTAAAGAAACCGGGGGCGGCAAGAGAGATGAGAATGGTACCGGGTAAAGCTTTCAAGACCCTGCCGAAACGTCCGCCCGTAGGTAGATATCCGGCCAGCAACAGACCGCCCACGCGCATGAAATAAGTTGCGAGAGCGGCAAGAGCGATAACCAGAATCGCATTTTCATGACTGTAAATATCCATTATGCCTCTCCTTCCCCTTCTTCGCTTGGTTCAGCTTCATTGATAAACGCAGCACAGACTGCACCGAGAATGCCGCCGACCAGAATATACCACTTGCCGGGAACAAAATGCTCGGTAAGCACCGACGCACTGATGGCTACCAGCCATGGCAATACGTCCTGTCTGCCCTGCCAAAGAGAAACTGCCAACGCGGTAAAAACTGCGGTAAATGCAAAATCAAGGGCCAGTATTTTAGGATCGGGAATCAATCCACCGAAGTACATTCCCCCCATAGTCCCAGCACTCCAGAAAAGCATGAGCAGCACACCACCGCCAAGCAGGTGGAACACATCACCCTCCCCCTTGCGAGCCGCAACCATGGTCATGGCCCAGTTCTCGTCGGCCACGAAGTGCATTATCCCCAAGCGTTTCAGCACCCCCTGTCCGGCAAATAAATCTTTAAGAGAAGCACCTATAAGGACATAACGCAGGTTCACAACAACCACCGCAAGGGCCATCTCAAGCACCGGAAGCGGAGCGTTCCACATATCCACCAGCACAAATTGCGCCGAACCAGCAAACATGAAGACGTTCAAGGCCATCATATCGGTCCAGCTTATGGACTTCTGTGCTGCCAGAACACCCAACACCCCTGCATATGCAACGACACTGGGCAAAAGCGTAACATTAGCTTTAACGCCGCGCATAAAACCGCTCATATACAAACCTCCAACATGAGGAAAATTACTTGAAAAGGAGAAAACAAGAATAGGACAGAATGCTATTTAGCTGAAATATGAAAAGGTTAAAAGAGACAGATTAATCAAAAATCGACAGCACAAAAGAAAAGGCCCGTGCAAAAGAACGGGCCTTTAGAATTATCGAATACAATCAAAAACTATTTCAACAAGTCACGGACTTCATCGCCGGATTTTGCAGCTAAAGCTTTTTCAGCCAAAGCACGGCAATCATCCATGGAGACAGCTCGAATGGCTTCCTTAACTTCAGGAATGGAAGGTCCGCTCATGCTCAGCTCATCAAGTCCGAGTCCGAGCAGCAATGCAGAGGCCTTAGGATTCCCGGCCAACTCACCACACATGCCGACTTCAATTCCACAAATCTTAGCGGCATCACAAGTCATTTTGACCATACGCAAGACAGCAGGATTGAGACTATCGCAAATCCTGGCAACAGACTTGTTACCACGGTCCGCAGCCATAACGTACTGGGTAAGATCATTGGTGCCGATACTGAAGAAATCGCAGATTGCACCAAGCTTTTCAGCTTCTGCAACAGCGGACGGAACCTCGATCATGATTCCGGTCTTAATCTTATCGGCGATCTTTACGCCTTCAGAAAGAAGTCCTTCGCGGACCTCAGCCTGAAATGCGAGCACACCTTCAAGCTCTTCCACCCCGGAAATCATGGGGAACATGATCCAGATATTTTCCTCGCTGGCAGCACGCAATAAAGCACGCAACTGAGTACGGAAAAGTTCGGGACGGGCCATGCAGAAACGTACTCCGCGTTCGCCAAGAAACGGATTCTCTTCAACCGGAGTATCGAGATATTTAACCGGCTTATCTCCGCCGATATCAAGGGTGCGTATGATCACCGGATTGCCGTTCATGGCCTTGGCAGCTTCCACGTATGCTTCGAACTGCTCCTGCTCATCCGGTTCCTGATCGCGGTCCTGAAAAAGGAACTCGGTACGGAAAAGCCCTACGCCCTCTGCTCCATATTCGAGCACACGCGGCGCATCAGCGGGGGTGCCTATATTACCCATAACCATAATTTCAGTGCCGTCTACAGTCTTGGCCGGGGCAGCACCTTTAGCCTTGGTTTCTTCACGATCAGCCAGCCACTTATCGCGCTTAGCAGAGATTTCATCCAGCTTGTCCTGATCCGGTGCGGTCCAAACTACACCTTCAAAACCATCCAGCGCAATCATCTGACCATCGGAAACCTGCTGGAAGCATTCCCCTGTGCCTATAACCGCGGGGATCCCCATGGAACGAGACAGAATTGCGGCATGGGAGGTTGCCCCACCTATCTCGGTAACAATACCCAGCACTTTTTCAGGGTCCATTCCGGCAACATCGGACGGTGTAAGATCATGAGCCACGATGATGGATTCACGTTCAAGCCTTATGGCCTGCTCACCTTCTCCGGTCAGCACGCGAAGCACACGCCCGCCACAATCCATAACGTCTGCGGCACGGGCCTGCATGTAGGCATCATCAAGTCCCCGGTAATCAGAAGCCATCTGGTACATGACCTGAAACCATGCGAACTCGGCATTGACCTTTTCAGCGGAAATAAGGGCCGCAGCGTTGTCACGCATATCCTTATCGCCGAGGATTAAGCCGTGCACTTCAAAAATTGCGGCATTAGCCTTGCCTGCGGTCTTTTCAGTTTCACGCTGTAAAGCCTGAATATCTGCTAGCGCGGCAGCTATTGCCTGATCAAGGCGCTTAGCTTCGGCATCAGTATCTGAAACTTCAATCCGCTCCACTTCGGGCAATGTTGCCAGATGGGCATAAACCGGACCGACGGCATAACCTGTTGATGCCGGAGCACCGAAAACAAATCCTTCGCCGCCAACCTTGCACGGTTCAGTTTCCATGAGCACTTCAGTTACGTCTTCATCACGCTCACCAAAATTATCGGCATGCAAAGCCTTCAAGCCTTCAATAGCCTGCTGCGCATCAGGTCCGGTCGCGGTGACAGTAATGATTTCGCCATTCTTGACTGCCAGCAAAGCAACCTGATTGATGCTCTTTCCGGATGCAGTCTTATCGTCCTTGCTAATCTGAATGGTAGACTGAAATTTACCGGCCACGGCAACAAGGTTCGCTGCCGGACGAGCATGCAATCCCATCTTATTAATGACCAGCAGGTCGCAACTGACCTCTTCGCCTTCCAAAATTTCTTCCTGCGCAGAACCGGCAGCCTGAACACTCTCTCCGGTAATCGGAGCTAACTGTTCAATCTTCACATTCAAGGCTGCGCCAGCCTCAGCACTAACTTCTTTAAGAGAAGCTCCAACTGAAGCCTGCACTGCCGCAGCCATGGTTCCCTCCACAATAGGAGCGGAACAAAGCAGAACCTTTTCCTTGACCTCATCAGGCAAAAAATCCAGCGCAGTTTCAGCACTCATAAGCGCGCTGCCAAGGTCCATTATGACCAGAACGCCGTCTTCGGACTGCGCGGCAACGGATTCAATGGCCATCATGACCTTCATAGGGTCGGTACCGATGGGGTTGTCCGGATCATCAATGCCGCCTGCGGCTTCCATGACCACAGAACCACGAGTCATCTGCTCAGCCAGTTCCAAAACACCCTGAGCCAGCATCTGGCTATGGGAAACAATTACTAATCCTACCATGTAATACTCCATTATCCCCACCATATTTTTAAATATGGTGGGGATAATAAATTAAGACAAAACTTCTTTCAGGGTCTCAAGCATGTAGTAAGAGGAAGTTGCACCGGGGTCCTGATGACCGATGGAGCGTTCGCCAAGATAGCTGGCGCGTCCTTTCTTGGCCTGCAGGGGGATGGTATCGGCAAGAGCCTTTTCACCTACGGGCAGTGCAGCTTCAACTATGGCGAGAACATCATCGCCGTTTCCGGCCTTCTCTTTGATAACTTCGAGAACAGGTGCCCAGAGGTCGTACATGGTTTTGTCACCAAGATCAGGACGACCGCGCTGGAGGATACCTTCAACACCAGCTTCGATAACTTTAGCGAAATCTTCGGAACTGAGTTCTTCCTTACCACCCATGATCATGCCGCCCTTCATCCAAAAAGTACCATACAGGGGACCGCTGGCACCGCCAACGCTGGACATGAGAGTCATGCCGACAGTCTTAAGGATAGTGCCGATATCTTTTGCTTCTACGGTGGGCAGCTTTTCCATTACCTTGCCGAAACCGCGGTTCATGTTGATTCCGTGGTCGGCATCACCGATGGCGGCATCGAGTTCAGTGAGGTATTCTTTTTTGTCGGCGTAAACTTCGTTAAGCTTTCCGAACCATGCAATAAGTTGAGCTTTGTTCATGGACATTTTCTATCCTCCAAAAGATGACGCCATTAAAAACTGGGTCAGGTTAAAATTACGGTGGGCATATACGATAACAGCGTCAGCCCGGAAAGACTCTTTAAAAAGAGGTCTTATTTCTAAAACTGGAACGCAGACGTGAAAGAGAACTCCCACGCCTGCGCATTTTAAACTAATAATTAAGCAAATTTAAGCCTAGCGAACAAAACCGGGAGTCTGTGCAGGAGCATCCCAGAACTTAAGCATTTCATCATCAACCTTAAGCAAGGTGATTGAGAAGCCCTGCATTTCCAGTGAAGTGATGTAAGGTCCGATCAGGTTACGGACAATATTGATTCCCTTGGCTTTGCAGACTTCATCAAGCTTTCTGTACACAGCGTAGAGTTCGGAAACAGGGGTTCCACCCATGCTGTTAACGAACGCGATAACATTGTCACCCTTGGCAAAAGGCTCATCGGTGAGTTTTTTATCTTCCCATTCGCTGCCGTTCCACTCACGGACAGTGCGGCTGTATGCGGGATCGTCAATAATCTGCTCAGCTGCGTACTGGGTCATTTCATCGACAGACTTAAGAGGCATACGCTCAATACCGGGTTCGCCATGTATACCGATACCCATTTCAACTTCGTCTTCACCAAGTTCGAAGGTGGGTTTGCCTGCTGCAGGCACGGTGCAGGAAGTCAGGGCTACGCCGAAAGAACGGCCGTACTGGTTGACCTTACGGCAAAGATCGGAGCATTTTTCAAGGTCGTAACCTGCTTCGGCAGCCGCACCGACAATTTTTTCAGCCAGAACAGTGGTACCAACACCGCGTCTACCTGCGGTATAGAGACTGTCCTTAACGGCTACGTCATCATCAATCAAAATATTCTGGACTTTGATGCCTTCACTTGCAACCAGCTCGGCTGCAGCTTCAAAGTTCATTACGTCACCAGTGTAGTTCTTAACCATAAAAAGAACGCCGGCACCGCTGTCTACGGCCTTGGCGCATTCGTACATCTGGTCAGGGGTGGGAGAAGTAAAAACTTCACCGGGGCAGGCGCCGTCGAGCATACCTTTACCGACGAAACCTCCATGCATGGGTTCGTGGCCGGAACCGCCGCCGGATACGATGGCGACTTTCCCTTTAACGGGAGCATCTTCACGTACTACGTAGTAGGGATCGTAGTTAACTTTCAGTTCGGGGTGAGCGAGGGCCATACCCTCAAGCTGTTCCTTAACCACATTTTCCACATCATTGATCAATTTTTTCATAGTTAAAATCACCTCTGGTTCTAAGTTCCATACGTGGTGGCAACATTAAATCAATTGATAAACATTGTCGACAAATGAACGCGTTTTTTTTCGGTTACATTAAAATTATTTTTATTAACAGGGATAAATTTTCACTTGCGAAAACAATTTCTTTAATCTTTTCCGTTAAAAATGGATAATACAATTATTTCATTCATGAGACAGTTTGATACCAGTAAATTTCCAAACTACTTTTTTTAAGACCTCAACTAAAAATATTATGCTTCCGTCCCAAAAATAATCTTAATCAATAAAAGCCTATTTCAGTCATAATCATTCTGCTAAGCAAATTAATAATGATTATTCGTATCGGCTGCATGGCCTATTAGAAAACGATGACTATATTTAAAGTATGCCTATCTTATGCTAGAATATAATTATGTATTAATTTACGGGGAGATTTGGAGTAATTCACGGGAGGGGGAAAAATGAAAAACATATTATTTTTATCAATATTATCAGTATTTTTTATACTCTCTACAGCTCAGGCCGCAACCATTTCAGGCTGGACACATCCTGATTACGTAACAGCAGACATTACGACCTCATACTCACCTGCAGATTCAAGCCTGCTGCTGACTGTAAAAAATACTTCGCCTGCAGATTCAGCAACCCTGCGAGGACTTCTATTCACTGCACCAGACGTAACACTGACCCTGCGGGAAGTCTCCTACTATTCTCAATCAGTCTCCACTCCCGTACAAGTCACAAAGAACTGGAGCATTGATTCTGCTGAAGGCACTAACCTTAATGCGGAACCTATGAAATATTACGAAGGGCTGAACACAGTGCTTTATACCGGCAGCAATTTTCAGGGAGGCAATCCTAAAACTGGGCTGGAAGTCGGCTGGACAGCTACATTCCTGTTTGATGTGGACGGAGAAATGGAAGCACCCTTGAATCAATTCATCGCCAGATTTCAAAGCATAGATTATGCCGGAATGACCGCATCGGACAGTGACTTTGCATATTCTGTCCCGACCCCCATTCCGGGTGCAGTGTGGCTTTTCAGCTTAGGACTGGCCGGAATAGCTCTATTACGACGGAGAATGATCACCTCATAAAAACCAAAAATCCTCCGGCGAAACATTTTCGCCGGAGGGTATTATTACGTGAAACGGACTCTAAAAATTATTCTTTCAGATTGCTCACCGACTCGCGCTCAACAAGGTTCGGTTCAACCTTTATCTGCAATCCCTTAGTCCGTTTACTGGACAACCTATCGATAAGGGTATCCACTGCACGTGCAGCAATTTCTTTTTTCGGCTGGTGGATGGTTGTCAATGCCGGAGCTGTAAAGCGGGAAATATAAACATTGTCATAACCGATGACAGACAGGTCCTGCGGCACCCTGACGCCGAGGCGAGCCGCTTCACTCAACACACCGATAGCCATCATATCGTTACAGACAAATACGGCACTGGGCAGTTCATCAAGTCCTGAAAGATAGCGCATGGCTTCAACTCCGCCTTCGCAGCCATAATCACCTTCCACGATCCACTCTTCGCGCACGACAAGACCCGTCTCAACCATAGCTTGTCGATAACCTTCCAGACGTTCCTTGGCAGAGCGGCGGTCCTGCGGTCCGGCGATGCAACCGATATCGGTATGTCCCTTGGCGATCAAATATTTAGTGGCCAGCCGTGCCCCGCTGAGTGAATTATCATAAATCCTGTCCACATTATCCGACTCCGGTCCCCAATCAAAAACAACAATGGGAACGCTACGTTCGGCTTCAATCAGATTGATAATCTCATCGTTAACTTCACTGCAAAGGAGCAGTAAACCGTCTACGCGCTTCTCCTCAAGAGCATCAAGGTTGGCTTCCATGCGTTTGATATCACCCTCGGTATTACACAGGAAAAGAGTATACCCACGCTCATAGCAACGGCGCTCAACTCCATGCACCACCTCGGCAAAAAACGGGTTGCGGCTGGCAGTAACCAGCATGCCCAAAGTCCGGGTCTGCTGAACTTTCAGGCTGCGCGCAATGGAAGACGGACGATAGTTCAACTCCTCCACAACCCGCTCAACCAACTCTCGCTTTTCGTCACTGACGAATCGAGTCCGATTTAGAACATGAGATACCGTAGAGGTGGAAACACCCGCCATTTTTGCTACATCTTTGATGGTCGCCATAAAATTTTATGAATTATCCTTTATAAATTGATTCACTTCTTCAAGGCTGGGAATGGAAGTCTGAGCTCCAAGACGGGTTACCGAAATCGCTGCCGCACCGTGGGCAAAACCAATTGCCTGTTCGATACTTGCGCCCTTCTGCATGGAAGCAACCAGAGCACCGTTAAAAGTATCCCCGGCAGCAGTCGTGTCTACAGCTTTAACCGAATAACCACCGATAAGCTTCTTCCCTTCGGCACGGCTCAAAAACGCCCCCTTTTCACCAAGGGTAATCAATACCGTTTCAACGCCTTTTCCGTGCAGCACACAGGCGGCCATTACAGCGTCTTCCTCACTCTCCACCTTAACTCCGGTAAGCAGTTCTGCTTCGGTTTCATTGGGAGTAATCATATCAAGATCAGCCAGCAATGAATCAGGAAAGACACGGGCCGGTGCGGGATTGAGGATAACTTTTGTTCCGGCTGCACGTGCTTCTTTTGCAGCAAGCTCAATTGTTTCCAGCGGGCTTTCAAGCTGCATGAGCAGAGTTTCAGCCTCACGGATCAAATCAAGATGAGGCTTAATAGCTTCGGGAGTAAGAGCCGCATTGGCTTCAGCTGAAATGGAGATGGCATTCTCGCCGCTGGCAGCAATCTGGATCAAAGCGATTCCGGTGGGCAGACCTTCTACAGCCATTACCGCAGAAGTTTCAATACCGTCCTGCTGAAATTCATTGATCATACGCCGTCCGAAATCATCATCACCCACGCAGGCAATAAAACCGATATCCGCACCAAGACGGGCCGCAGCCACCGCCTGATTAGCTCCCTTGCCGCCGGGTATGATCTGATAACCATGCCCGGTAACGGTCTCGCCGGGACGCGGGAAATTATCCACCTGCAAAACATGATCGGCATTTACACTACCGAGAACGATTAATCTGGGCGAAGCCATAACACTCTCCATCTCAAGGACAAGGCGTGTCGATAACAATCGACACGCCTTGGGATATTCAATTATTTTACAACCATCAAGGGGACGGGGATGTAAGCATCAACCTTTTCGCCCTTGAGGACCTTGTCGGCGGTTTTCACGCCGAGGAGACCGATCAGTGCGGGCTGCTGAGCAATGGTTCCGGCCATGTCGCCGCGCTTAACTGCTGCAACACCGTCATCGGTACCATCAAAACCTACAACCACAACTTTCTTACCAGCGGCCTGAAGAGCGCGGATAGCGCCGAGTGCCATTTCATCATTCTGAGCAAAAACACCCTGCACATCGCCGTTAGCGGTAAGCAGGTTTTCCATTACGTTCAGGCCCTTGGTACGGTCAAAGTCAGCAGGCTGTGAAGCAAGCACTTTAAAATCGTTAGCTTTAACTGCTTTGGCAAATCCTGCACCACGGTCACGGGCTGCGGAAGTTCCGGCCAGACCTTCAAGCTGGATAACTTTTGCGCCTTTACCCAGTTTTTCTGCCATGAAATCACCAGCCATTTTACCACCTGCGACGTTATCGGAAGCAATGTGGGAAGCAACTTTACCTGCGGATGCGCCACGGTCGAGGGTCAGCACAGGGATATTGCTGCGGTTGGCAAGACGGATAGCGTTAACAACAGCATCGGAATCAGTGGGGTTTATCAGGATAGCCTTTACGCCGCGTACGGTAAGGTCCTCAACGTTAGCCAGTTCCTTTGCAGGGTCATTCTGGGAATCGAGCACGATAAGTTCGTAACCCATGTCTTTAGCTTTCTTAACAGCACCGTCCTTGAGGGTGACGAAGAAGGGGTTGTTCAGGGTGGAAACTACAAGTGCGAGGGTTTCCTTAGCCTGTGCGGAAACGCTAAGGCCCAGAGTAAGTACCAGAGCCATGGCGAGGGTCATAAGTTTTTTCATCCTACACTCCTAATGTTTTTATTACTTGCTTTTGGTATCCACCAGAACCGCTAAAAGGATGACCAGCGCCTTGGCTATCATCTGATAGTAGGAAGATACATCAAGCAAATTCAGTGCGTTATTTAAGAAGCCGATAATGAGCGCACCCAACAGGGTCCCCATAATCGTGCCTTTACCACCCATAAGAGAAGTTCCGCCGAGAACAACGGCGGCGATGGCGTCAAGCTCATAACCGTATCCGGCAGTAGGCTGGGCCGAGGAAAGACGGGATGTAACGATCAGCCCGGACAAAGCCGAAAGGAATCCGGCTATAGCATAGACTGCAATCTTGATCCTATCCACGTTGATACCGGAAAGACGGGTAGCCTCCTCATTTCCGCCCAGCGCATAAATGTAACGCCCCAGACGGGTATGATTGAGCAGGTACCACGCTGCACCGAAGGTGAAGGCCATAATCCAGATAGGAAAAGGAATTCCGAACAGATAACCGGTGCCGATAAATGCAAAGGAATCGGCCACTTCAGTAAATCCGGTAGAGATGGGCCGTCCGTCCGTATAAACAAGGGTCAGACCGCGCACAAGGGTCATGGAAACCAGCGTGGCAATGAATGCCTGCACCTTACCTTTGGCTATAATGATCCCGCTGATTCCGCCTAGAATCGCCCCGGCGCCAAGGGCCGCACCAACAGCTACGCTTACCGGCATCTGGGCCGCAATCAGGCTGGCCCCGATGGCACCGCAAAGGGCGAGTACCGAACCGACAGAAAGGTCAATACCTGCGGTGAGAATAACAAGGGTCATACCCACTGCCATGACCGCGTTAATGGCAGTCTGGCGCAATATATTCAGGATATTCCCGATAGTGAAAAAATTGGGATTGAGAAAAGAAACAATGACGATCATTACCACAAGTGCAATGAGTGTTTTCTGCTCAATCAATCTATCTTTGATGGACACTGTTTTAAGCTGTCCGTTAACTGCTTCGCTCATGCGACCTCCTGTCCCGTACTTAAAAATAAATTCACTGCCTATCGGCCCCTGCCGATGGCGCAGGCCATGAGTTTTTCCTGATCAGCTTCTTCCGCTTTATATTCCCCGCAAATGCGCCCCTCGTGCATGACGAGAATACGATCGGACATACCCAGAATTTCGGGCATTTCAGAAGAAACAAGGATAATGCTCATCCCTTCTTCTTTGAAACGGTTGATGAACTGATAGATTTCTTTTTTAGCCCCCACATCCACCCCGCGAGTAGGTTCATCAAGGATAAAAACCTTGGGTCGATCCATAAGTCCCTTAGCGATGGCAACCTTCTGCTGGTTACCGCCGGAAAGGTTGCCGACAGACTGCTCCCGCGAAGGAGTGCGGATATTGAAAGTATTGATGTAGGAATCCACCGCCTCTTTTTCACGGCTGCGATGAATATGCCCTGCAGCGGAAGAAAATTCACGCAAAGCGGCGAGGGTCATGTTTTCTTTAATTGAAAGTCCGAGAACCAGACCGTCCGCCTTGCGGTCCTCGCTGATGTAAGCGATCCCGGCCTCAAGGGCATCGTGGGGGGATTTTATTTTCACTATTTCGCCGAACAGGGAGACAGAACCGCCTATGACAGGATAGGCCCCGTAAATGGCCTTCATCAATTCAGTACGTCCTGCACCCATCAAGCCGGAAACCCCTAAAATTTCGCCTTCATGAAGGGAAAAGGAAATATTATCCAACCTCGGTCCACAAAGCTCTTTTACTTCAAGACTGACCACCCCCGGCTGAACATCCACACGAGGGAATTGTTCGTCGAGTCTGCGTCCGACCATCATTTCAATGAGACGGTCTTCGTCAATCTCGCCAACAGGACTTTCGCCGATGAATTGACCGTCACGTATTACCGTAACGTCATCACAGATTTCAAAAATTTCTTTTAAACGATGGGAAATGTAAACAATGCCATGCCCGGAATCGCGAAGTTCGTTAATTACATTGAACAGGGCTGCGGTCTCAGGTCCTGTCAGAGTATCGGTGGGTTCGTCCATGATGATGACCTTGGACTCAAACGAAATAGCCTTGGCGATCTCAACCATCTGCTGCTCACCGATGCCCAGCTCGCCCAGCCGGGTTTTGGAAGACCGTTTCACTCCCAGCTTTTCAAGCAGCTTGTCGGCACTGGCATACATATCTTTCCAAAGAATACGGCCCATGACCCCAACTTTTTCCCGGCCCAGAAAAATATTTTCTGCAATGGACAGCTCAGGAAGCAAGTTAAGTTCCTGATGGATAATACTGATTCCGGCCTGCTGGGAATCACGAGGCCCCTTGAAGTTGCGATCCTGACCGAGATAATTAATGAAGCCTGCATCGCACCTGTAAATTCCGGTCAGCACCTTCATAAGCGTAGATTTACCTGCGCCGTTCTCACCCACAAGCCCCATTACCTTGCCTGCGGAAACATTCAGGTTCACGCCATCAAGAGCCTTAACGCCCGGAAAGCTTTTTTCTATTCCTTCCAACCTGAGCAGAAAACTCATGGTTTCCCCCCTAGAAAACAACGCCGGCCTTGAAAGTTATGTTAGCATAAGGAGTGAACTCTCCGGTGCGGACAATGGCAACACTCTTTTTAGTATTGAGTTTGAATGCTACGTGGCGAACGTAATCCACCGGAATATCTTTTCCGCGTTCTTTGGATTCCTCTTCAAGAAGGGCCAACAACTCATCATGCTTTGCGGAGCTTTCTGACCTAAACTCTTCAGCCAGTTCAACTGATTCCAGCTCCATTTCCATGAGCACAGCTTTAACCACATCAATAAAGGACGGAATCCCTTCAGATACGGCCAGATCAATGCGCTGCACACCTTCAGGAACAGGCAATCCTGCATCGCAGACGGTCAACGCATCAAAATGTCCCAGCTTGGATATAATATATGATAATTCAGAATTAAGAAGCCCTGTTCTTTTCATGTTCTCTCCTATGTAAAAAGCATCCCTAAACGGACAAAGTAACCAACCTGTAACACCATCGAAACGTTTGCGCAATCGATTCGATAATCAAATTGCTTCTTAATGAAGAACGAATGCCCATCCCAAGCCACATCCGACCATTCACACTATAAAAACTGGAAAAAACTAAATTTCTAACTAAGTCAGATATACAAGACAGTCACTTTAATACGGTCTCCAAAGCCTCAAAAAATGCCTGTGTTTATTATGCCACCTAAATACTACTAATAATAATTAAATTTTACCTCGACGCGTGTTATATTGTCATTTATCATAAAATGTAGCCTTTATTGAACCAAAACATACTATCGCTTAATATCTATGTTCGCTAGACAAACTCAATTTACCCTTTGGGGAAAATTTATCGCAAGCATTACTGCAATTGTGATTCTTATCGTGTTTGGTATTTTTGTAGGTATCTTCATCCGCAATAAAGATCTTATACAATACGAAATAGAAGCTCGTGCCCGCGCTCACTTTCATAATATTCTTCTAGCCAGGCGCTGGAATGCACAGTACGGGGGAGTCTTTGTTGAAAAAAAACAGGGAATAAAATCCAACCCATACTTAGCAAATCCCGACATTCACACTATTGATGGTAAAGTTTATACCAAGAAAAACCCTGCCCTTATGACGAGAGAAATGTCTGTCTTGGCTGACAAAGAAGGTCTGTACTCCTTTCACATCACCAGCCTTAAGCCTCTCAATCCGGACAATGCTCCAGACAAATTTGAAACCGAGGCATTAAAATCATTTGAATCTGGAGAATTAGAAAAAATAACAGAAGAAACCATCAACGGACGAACGTATTTCCGCTATATTGCACCGCTTTATACCGAGAATCCATGTCTGCCCTGTCATTCAAAACAAGGATATACAGGAGCAAAAGGAGAAGTGCGGGGTGGGATCAGTGTTAAATTCGATATTTCTGACGCACATGCAGCACTGGAAACCGATAATAAAAACATTATCGTCTTATGTATGTTTACATTAGTCCTTTTGCTTGGCCTGCTGTACGGATTTATTTTCAACATCATGAACAAACTTAATGCAGCAATGCAGCGTATTTCGGAAATGGCTGTCACCGATGCCCTTACAGGTCTAAAAAACAGAAGAGACTTTTTTGAGCATATTGAAGCCGAAACTGCCCGTGCGCAGCGCCATAGATCTCACCTCAGTTGTATTATGATGGATGTAGACCATTTCAAAAAGGTAAACGACACATACGGGCATCCCATGGGAGATAAAGTCCTCAAAAAAGTGGCCCGCATTTTAACCGAACACATACGTATTTCAGATTACGCAGCCCGCTTTGGGGGAGAGGAATTTGTTATTTTATTGCCTGAAACGGACATAGAAGGAGCCAGAGTTACGGCTGAAAAGATTCGTTCTGCACTTAAGACTTTCCAATTTATCACGGAAACCGGGGAAAGTTTTTATATAACTTCCAGCTTTGGATGCTCATCCATGGAGAACGGAGAGAATGCCGAAGCCTTAATCAGCATGGCGGATGAATCTTTATACCGCGCCAAAGCACGAGGACGCGATCGAGTTGTGTGTATGCATGATAACTAGCGGTACAATTTAAAAAAATAAAAAAGGCCCAACCTTTCGGTTGAGCCTTTCTGATGAAGCATGGTGGTTGCGGGGGCCGGATTTGAACCAACGACCTTCGGGTTATGAGCCCGACGAGCTACCAAGCTGCTCCACCCCGCGTCACAGGAAGAGGTTCTACAGATGAGACCACTTCCTGTCAACAGCTATTTACAAATTATTTAAATTTTCTTATCTCATCTCTCGATATGACAAACCACTACGAACTCTCTCTCGTAATCCCTGTCTATAATGAACAGGACAATTTACGAAAACTAATGCAGGAAATCGATTCGGCCTTAGAACCGAGTGATATTCCATATGAAGTTATATTTGTAGATGACGGAAGCAAGGATAACAGCCTCGCCGTTCTCAAGGATATTTCATCAACCTATCCCAAAGCCCGCTATATTTCATTTGCGGAAAACCGTGGACAGTCCGCTGCCTTCTGTGCCGGCTTCGATGAAGCCCGTGCGCCGCGTGTCGCCACAATGGATGCTGACCTGCAGAATGATCCTGCCGACCTTCCGGCTATGTATGCCCTCTACAATGAAGGACACACCATGACCATCGGCTGGCGCCAGAAGCGCAAGGATGTCTGGATCAAACGCATTGGCTCCAAAATAGCCAACGCCATTCGCAACAGGCTGACCAACGAGACTGTCAAGGATACCGGATGCTCGCTTAAAATCATGGATACTGCCATGGTCCGGGCTATCCCCCGCTTTAACGGCATGCACCGTTTTCTGCCCACACTCATGAAAATGCAGGGCGCTTCCGTTGCTGAGATGAAAGTAAACCACCGGCCACGCTTCGAAGGTGAATCCAAATACGGCACCCTCGATCGCGCTATTGCCGGTGGGTATGACCTGCTGGGTGTGCGCTGGCTGCTGGGTCGTCATTTTTCATACAGTGTAAAAGAACGTAGCGACGACAAGTAAATGAGTGCAGTAAGCAGTGAATCAAAAGTAAGCATGAAAGCCCTGATCAAAGGACTTGCCATGCTCAGCGTACTGGGACTTTCGGTCTACCTGATCCGTTATGCAGGACTTGCCGATGCCCTCGATACTCACTGGATGGACGAGCATGTGCGTTCTCGCGGCCTCACCGGAGTACTCACCTATGTGGGATTGGCGGCATTCTTTTCGGCTGTCGGTTTTCCCAGACAGGTGATCTGCTTCATGGGCGGATATGCATACGGCTTCGCCCTTGGAACCCTGCTCGGAAGCATCGGTACCGGACTCGGTTGTGCAGGGGCATTCATCTATTCCCGACTGGTAGGCCGCTCTTTCATCAAAAGAAAGTTCGGTACACGCATCCAGAAAGTAGATGATTTCCTGAGCCGCAGTCCTTTCAACATGGCGTTGACGATCCGTTTTTTTCCCTTAGGCAGCAACGTGATCACCAATGTGCTGGCAGGAGTAACCAGCATTCCAGCCATGCCCTTCATACTCGGTTCCACTGTGGGATACGTACCCCAGAATATGGTCTTTGCCCTCTTCGGCAGCGGCGTGGAAGTTTCATCCACCCTCCGCATGATCATGGCTGTGATACTCTTCGTTATATCCACCCTGCTGGGATTCAAAATCTACCGCAAATACCGCGATCAAGCTGAAGCGGTTGTGGAATAATCTTCTTTCTTTAAGAAAATGAAGAAGCCGAATGCAAACTTATTCGGCTTTTTTCATATTTCTTAATTGACATCGAAAATCGTTTTCAATATCAAGAAATCTCTTCTACCAACAAAACAAACACACCTGAGATTTAGCATATGAACCCAAAACTAATAGCCAATTCACTGCGTACATTGATTAAAACCAAACAGCCCACATTCCTCTGGGGGCCTCCCGGAGTTGGTAAAAGTCAGGTTGTCGGCCAAGTCACTGACGAATTGGACCTTGAGCTGGTAGATCTGCGCGCAGTATTGCTTGATCCGGTTGACCTGCGCGGTCTTCCACGCATTTCCGATGAGGGTGATGCAAGCTGGTGCCCGCCCTCATTCTTGCCCAAAAACGGCAAAGGTATCCTTTTTCTTGATGAACTTAACGCTGCCCCTCCTTTGGTGCAGGCCGCCTGTTATCAACTGGTCCTTGACCGCAAGCTGGGCGAATACACTCTTCCTGAAGGCTGGACCGTGATAGCGGCCGGAAACAGGGAATCGGATAAAGCTGTAACTCACCGTATGCCCTCTGCTCTTGCAAACCGCTTCGTGCATCTCGATTTTGAAGTAAGCACTCCGGACTGGCTGGACTGGGCCGCTGCAAATAACATTGCTGAAGAATTGCTCGCCTTTATAAAGTTCAGACCCGGCTTACTGCATGACTTTGATCCTGCCCGCAATGAGAAAGCGTTTCCTTCTCCCCGCTCTTGGGAATTTGTATCCGGGATCATCAAGTCTGCACCCAGCCCGGAAGTTGAATATGAACTCTTCAAGGGGACAGTCGGCGAAGGTGCCGCAGCTGAATTCAGCGGATTCTGCAAAATCTACCGCAAGCTTCCCGACCCTGAATTCGTGCTCAAATCACCGGACAAAGTAGCTATACCCGAAGATCCTGCTACGGCATATGCTCTTTGTGAATCCGTAGCCTCCAAAGCAGCCCCGGAACATGCGGAATCAATCATGATCTTTGCCTCAAGGCTGCCTGCTGAATTCGCTGTATTACTGGTACGCAACGCAGTCAAAAAAGACCGCTCCATTGTAGAGTCAGAGGACTTCAACCGCTGGGCCACCGCCAACTCGGACATCTTGTTCTAGGATTTTACCAATGAATGCTGACCGTAAACTGCTCAAGGCCCGTGCCGACCTGCTCCTAAAGCACCCATTCTTCGGTTCCCTATGCCTGCGCATGGAACCACAGGAGGACCGCACCTGTGACGGCACATGGACCGATGGTAAAACCTTCGCCTACAATCCGCACTTTGTAGACAAGCTTTCCAATGAAGAATTGCAGGGAGTACTGGCTCACACCATCATGCATCCGGCCTGTCAGCACCACAAAAGACGCGGCAACCGTGATGTACGACTCTGGAATATGGCATGCGACTACTCCATTAATTGGATTCTGTTGGAAGCAGGATTCCAGTTACCTGAGGGTTTTCTGGATGACGAAAAATACCACGACAAAAACGCAGAAAAAATTTTTACTGCACTGACAAAAGACTTCGACCAGTCCGGCAACCCGGAAATAGGCAAGCAGCAAGACGGCCCTAAACGCATCGATGTAGAATACGAGGATGGCCAAGGCGAAGGCAACTACCTTGAATCCGACGATGAGGAAGAACGTTCCCGGAACGGAGATAATGGCGAATCATCCTCAGAAGGCATGGACTCGGAAGAAATAGAGGATTCCGAAGGAGAAACCGATCAGGATCAATCAGCCGATCCCGGTGGAACCGGAGAAGTCCGCGATGCAGATGATGCAGAGTCCGGTTACGGTGATTCCGGCGAAAAAACCGATAAAGACTGGCTGCTTGCGCTGGCGCAGGCAACCAATCAGGCCCGTGATTGCGGAGATCTGCCCGGTGGACTTGAACGTTTGGTGGAAAAGCTGCTTTATCCGAAGCTGGACTGGCGAGAACTTCTTGAACGCTTCATCAGTGCCAGAGCACGCAACGACTATGCTTGGACGCCTCCCAGCCGCCGACATCTGCACATGGGCCTGTATCTACCCTCGCTTTCAACAGAACAGTTGCCTGAAGTAGTGCTGGCAGTTGATACTTCCGGCAGTATCACCCCGCAGGAACTGGAGCAATTTGCAGCAGAATTGTCCTCCATTCTGGAAGTATACGACACCACCCTCCGGGTTGTCTGGTGCGATCTCGAAGTAACTGGTGAACAAACCTTTACCCGTGCGGACCTGCCCCTTGAACTGCAACCTCATGGAGGCGGAGGAACAGACTTTCGGCCCGTATTTAATTTTATCGATAGTAAAAACATCGATCCGGCCTGTCTGATTTATTTGAGCGACATGGAATGCGGTCAGTTTCCTGAGTGCGAGCCGGACTACCCGGTGATCTGGGCCAGAACAGGCGGTGCGGGATACCCCCCGCCTTTCGGCGAAATGATTGATGTTTGTTAAGATAAAAAGGAGCTAAGCCTCTTAAGAATCCCTATTAATTTTAAACTTATAAGGGAAAAAATGATCATCGAATGGAATATAAATAAAAAACGCGGGAACTTCCGTCCGGTACTGACTTACACAATCAGTCTGGAAGATTTTGAAAAGGAACTGGGACTGCCGCAGGTAGTGCTGGAATCAAACATTCCGGAACCACCGGATTCATGGTCTGCAAGCTGCCTGCCAGGAAAATGTGAACGGAACGGCTGCGACTGTACCACATACCGTATCTATACACCGGACCACAAAACCGGGGAAACAAGCGGCAAATTGATGCTCCCTTGGCGGGGAGATTCCGACTATCCAGAAGTAAAAGAATCTTTCCTCAAGCTCAGAAGTAATTTCGAAGCAGTACTCAAGGAAGCATATAATAGCCACCCCATAGATGTTGACGGGAGACTCGAACTTTCCGGAGACACCCGCCGCTATATTGCCAGCGGCCTTGTCTCGCAGCGTTTTCTGAAAGCAGCGGGATTCTGATATTTACGTAAAGTTCATGCTGGTCCCTCCACCGGTATGTCTAGGCGTAGCCGGGTATACGGTTACGCCTTTTTTATCACCATTTCCACTTAACAAACAAACGTAGTAAAGGTATGAGAACCACCTAGATCATTTAAGGAGTCCAATCCGACCATGCCTTTTTACGAAATTTTCATTATCTCCGTGGCTCTTGCCATGGATGCCTTCACTATTGCCGTTGCTTGCGGCCTGTGCATGCCTGAAGTCAGCAAACGGCAGAACTTCAGGCTCTCTTTCCATTTCGGCCTGTTTCAGGCCCTGATGCCCCTTTTAGGCTGGCTGGCTGGACTTACTGTAAAATCCATGGTCGAAACATATGCTCCGTGGATTTCCTTTTTCCTGTTAGCATTTGTCGGCGGAAAAATGATTCAGGAATCCTTCGAAAAAGACGATTCCTGCGATACATATAAGGACCCCACCAAGGGGCTTTCCCTGGTATTCCTCTCTGTTGCCACCAGTCTGGATGCTTTAGCCGTAGGACTTTCCTTTTCCATAATGGACTATCCCATTACATTCCCCTGCATTATGATCGGGATTACCGCGCTGGTGCTGACCTCATTCGGTCTTTGGCTGGGCAAATCATTTGCCAAAGCTTCAAGTTACAGCCATATTGCTGAAAGGATAGGCGGAACAGTTCTCATTTTGATCGGACTGAAGCTGCTTCTACAGTAACTACTTGACTATCTTGGAAAGGATATTAATTACTTTGCACATAACCCTTTTGACAGAGGACCTGCAAGCGTATATCCTCAACTGAACTGTAAACAACAATCAACCGGCTTCAATTGAGCAAGCCAAAGGATGGATATTTTTACCAAATGCCTTTATTGCAACCCCCTCCCTATAAACCCAAATTCCCTCTCCAATCGGGTCATCTCCAAACGATATTTCCCCGCCTCTTTCGGAAAGTAAGCCTCCCGCCCGTAGTAAAAAGAAGAATCGAAACTCCTGACGGCGACTTTCTTGATATAGACTGGCACCTTGCAAGCAGTTCACGCCTTGCTGTCATTGCGCACGGACTTGAAGGTAATTCCCGCAGACCTTATGTACTCGGCATGGCCCGCGCCCTTGTGCTCGCAGGCTGGGATTGCATTACTTACACTTTTCGCGGCTGCAGCAATGAGCCAAACAAAAAACCCGGAATGTACCATAGCGGCGACACCCGGGATATACACACCGTACTTGAATACGGACTTAACCATGGTATTTACGATGACGCAGCCCTCATAGGCTTCAGCATGGGCGGCAATCACGTCCTGAAATACCTGGGTGAAGACCCTGATAAAGTTCCCTTTAAAGTAAAAAGGGCTATCGGCATTTCCGTACCCTGTGATCTGGAAGCCTCTGCTGTAAGACTCTGTGATAAGTCCAATTTTATTTACAGTAGTTATTTTTTGCGATCATTGAAGCAGAAAATAAAAATAAAAAATAAACAATTTCCAGATCTATACCCTCTCGACAGACTATCCTCCATCAAAAATATCGTTGATTTCGACAACGCCTATACAGCCCCAATCAACGGTTTCGCAGATGCATCAGACTATTACCGCCAATCAGCCTGCAAACAATTCTTGAAGAATATCAAAGTGCCGTCCCTTATTCTAAGTGCAGAAGATGATCCTTTCCTGACCCCGGAATGCTACCCTCTTGAGCAGGCGGAAAATAGCCAGCACCTGTACCTGCAAATTCCCAAGTACGGAGGACATGTCGGTTTTGCCGACCTGCCCATAGAGAAACAGCTCTGGTCAGAAGACAGAACTGTGAGATTCCTGAATACGTAATAAAAAATCCCGGAGCGGTTGCCCCGGGATTTTTTATTTTTTATCTGCATAATCAAGCAGGGGAATAAGCATCTTGCGTAGTCGCATAAAGTAGCAACTCAAATACAGGGGGGAGGTGCTGAATGCGGCAGTTTCAATATTCCCCGCGATCTTACTCAATTCATCAAGACCCAGATTTACAAGACTTCCTTTCAAGGTATGGGCACTTGAGACGACAACTTCAAACTGCCCTTCATCGATTCCCTCATCAAGAGCGTCCATTAGCCCCTTCAGATGAGTTGATGTCTCTTTCAAAAAATCAACAAGGGTATCTGAGGGCAGACCCACTTCTTCAAGCAGGTGCTTCTTTACGATCTCGATCAGTTCAGAACCCATGAGACCCTCCGGGGTTACCGTTATAGGGGCAGATAAATCTGCCCCTATAACTGAATATTAATCTTCACTACGTAACTCTTCAACCAGATTCAGAAGTTCCTGAACTTCAGCGGAAAGTGAACGTGTTCCTTCCGCAGCCAACTGGCTGTTATGTGCATTTTCTTCTGTCATGGTATCGATTTCGCCTACGCTGCGATTGATCTCGTCCGAAGTTGCGGACTGCTCTTCTGCAGCAGTTGCAATTGAACGGACCTGATCAGCCGAATTCCTTGCAAGATCAACGATCTCATCCAGCATATCACCGGAGGAACGTGAAAGCTTGGTGGCACTAGCCACAGCCTCGACAGTAGCATCCATACCCTTAACATTTTCACGGGTTAAAGCTTGGATGCCGCTGATACTCTTTTCTACCTCGTCAGTAGCACCGATGGTCTTTTCAGCCAGCTTGCGCACTTCGTCTGCAACAACCGCGAAGCCTCTACCTGCTTCACCTGCACGGGCAGCCTCAATAGCAGCATTCAGCGCCAGCAGGTTGGTCTGATCGGCAATATCGTTAATGACGCCAAGTACATTACCGATTTCCACTGCCTGATTATCAAGATGCTCCATAGATTCCTTCAGACTCGCAGTTCGTTCCTGAATATTGCCCATAGCCGAGATAACATCCTGCACAACCTTGGCCCCTTCGCTGGCCTTTTCCATAGACTGGGCGGAACTTTCATTGGTTTCAGTAGCGTTTCTGGCAACTTCGAGCACAGTCACATTCATTTCTTCCATAGCAGTGGCGGTTTCAGTTACACGCTGCTTCTGGAACTCACTTCCGCGCTGAATTTCTTCAGCATTGCTGGAAACCTCAGCGGTAATACTAGATACCCGCTCAACAACTGCCTGCAGCTTATCTGCTGCGGCAAGCATGCCTTCCTTCTTGGCACCCTCAGCCTTGATCTGGGCCTCACGAGCTTCGGCAGCAGCATCTTCAGCAATACGTGCCTGTTCTTGAGCTTCGGCTTCCTTAGCCTTAATACTTTCAAGGTTGGCGGACAAAGTCGCCACCATGGTATTCAAAGCAGACTGCAGAGTGGATATTTCATTGCGCCCTTCAGGATTAAGGGAAACATCAAGATTACCTTCGGCAACAGACGTTGCAGCTTCAGTTGATTCAGTCAGAGGATTAACAATTGAGCGGATCAGGTAAATGGAAAGCGGCAAAACCACCAACAGCAGTACAGCACCGGCTCCCATGACAATCTTCATAGTAAAGGCATTGGAACTTTCATGCATCAAGGCATCCATCTTACCCGTTTCTACTTCGATATTATCGATGTAGACTCCTGTACCGATCCACATATCAGTACCGGGAATCAGCATGGCATAACTGATCTTAGGTTGAATCCCAGATCCGGGCTTTTCAAAATAATACTTAACAAAACCGCCTCCGGAGTGGGCAACCTTGGAAAGTTCCCGAATAAGCAGCAACCCATTCTGATCCTTCAGCCCCCCAAGATCCTGACCCTGTAAAGACTTCTTAGGCGGCATAACCATATTCACAGTTCCCTTGTATACAAAGAAATAACCGGAATCATCCTTTTCAAAACGAACAGGATCCAGAGCTGCGCGGATGAATTCAAGTCTCTCAGTCTCATCAGTAATACCCTTAATTTCCATGCCAATAGACTTGGCCATAGCGAGGGTTGCCACCTTGACCTTATCCTTTTGATCCTGGAACATTATTTCTGCGGTATTGCTTACGCCGAGATTTGTAACATCCCGAATGGCTCCCATAAAAAATAATCCGGTTACAATCAGGAAAAGCACCATTAAAGCCAGTAATAGGAAAAATCGTGCTCCTATCGACAGATTCTTTAACATAGGCCCTCCCCCCTTCTTTGTAGTTTTTTGATGAAGATGCCCCACCCTTGTGGCAGGACAAAATCCAAGTCTTACTAAAAATATACACCTTTAGTGGAGAAATTCAATTTTTTTAATAACAATTTTGCGAAACATTATTTTCTTAAAACATACACTAGTGCATTTTTTCTCCACTCAAAACATCTCCTTTTATAAATATAAGCATTACTATTGGAAACACCAGCAACAAAAAAGGCCGAAGACATATCGTCTTCGGCCTTTTAAAGCGTATCCAGCTATATTTAAATTACATAATCTATTGCGTCTCGTGAAGAGACTACTTCTTTGATGAATGCAACACATTCCTGATGTAGAGGATGTACTGCATAAGCCTGAAGGTCTTCCTTGTTGTCAAATTCAGAATAAAGCACTAAATCCCACTTCTGTGTGGCTTCAAAAACATCCACACTGACTTCAACATGCTTGAGCTCGTCTATTTTACCATTAAGAGCCTCGATCATTTCTTTGACCTTAACTCCATTTTCAGCAGCGGATGCTCCGGCAGCTTCCTCTTTCAAGTTCCACATTACGATATGTTTGATCATTTTTCCTCCGTTCCTTAAGTGCATATGAAGAACAGGACAATGGATTATGTATTTTGAAGCTGCATTAGAGCCTATTTTTACAGGCTCCACAAGCTCAAATAAACTTAACTTCTAAGTTCTTCCACCAAAGCAACCAATGCATCAACCTCGCGGGAGAGGTCAGTGGCTGCTTCAGCAGCAAGCATGCTGTTACGTGCGTTATCTTCAGTCATGGAATCAATCTCAGATATGCTGCGATTAATCTCATCGGAAGTTGCTGACTGCTCTTCTGCTGCAGTAGCAATAGACTGCACCTGTCCTGCGGCATTTGAGGCCAGTTTTACAATCTCAGAAAGTACCTCACCGGAAGCACGGGAGTGTTCGGTTGCTCCGCCAATTGCCGAAACCGCAGTACGCATACCCTCAATGTTCTGCTTCGCGAGTCCCTGAATGGAAGAAATGGACTTATCAACCTCGTCAGTAGCACCGATGGTCTTTTCAGCCAGTTTACGAACTTCATCCGCAACAACAGCAAATCCTCTTCCGGCTTCACCGGCACGGGCTGCCTCAATGGCTGCGTTCAATGCCAGCAAGTTGGTCTGGTCGGCGATATCGTTAATCACGCTCATAACATTTCCGATCTCAATGGACTGGGTATTAAGCTGATCCATAAGCCTTTCCAGCTCATTGGTCTGGCCCTGAATGGCGACCATAGACTCAATAGTTCCCTGAACCACACTCTGCCCTTCGGTAGCCTTATCTCTGGTCTGCTCAGTATCTTCGTTAGTCTCGGTGGCGTTTCGGGCAACTTCGAGAACAGTGGCGTTCATTTCTTCCATGGCAGTTGCTGTTTCAGCAATACGCTGCTTCTGAAATTCACTGCCGTTCATAATTTCATTGGTAGATCTTTCAACATCGCGAGAGATTTTCACGATATTATTCAGAACTGACTCAAGCTTAGTGGCCGCAGCCAACATCCCTTCACGCTTAGCACCTTCTGCCTGCTGACGGGCCTCTTCTGCCTCGGCAGCCATTTTTTGAGCAACTCGAGCCTGTTCAGCAGACTCAGCTTCCTTACGTTTAATATCAGTAAGGTTCTCATCGAGCGTGGTGGTCATGGTATTAATAGCCCGCTGCAGAGTGGAAATTTCACTTCTACCGGTCGGATTGAGGGTAATGGTCAGATCGCCTTCGGCAACACGGCTTGCAGCATCAGTAGCGTCCTTTACAGGATTAACAATAGAACGGACGATAACGATGCAAAGCGGAGTAAGGGCAAAAAGCAACAAACCTAACATAATCAATACAATTCTTAGTGTTTCCTTCTTGACGGCCTCACCAAGTTCCTGATTGATTCGTGCTTTTTCAGCATCAACATTATCAATATAAACGCCGGTTCCGATCCATAAATCACTTCCAGGGATCATTGTCGAATACGCCAGCTTAGGCTGGAGTCCTTTACCTGGTTTATCAAATACATACTCGACAAACCCGCCTCCATCATGGGCAGCATTTGCAAGTTCTTTTACAAAGAACACACCATTTTTATCTTTTGCTCCGCTTAAATCCTTACCTTGCAATGACTTTTTTGTGGGGACAGTAACAACGTTAGTTCCACGGTACACAAAGAAATATCCCGACTTATCTTTTTCAAAACGGAAGTTATCTACTACCTTGCGCACATAAGCAATTTTTTCATCTTCAGTATCAATATCTTTAAGGTGCGCACCCAGCATATCAGCGGCTGCATTTGTAGCTACTTTAATTTTATCCTTATGTCCTTGCATCATGCCGGTTTCAACTTCGTGAATTCCTATACCGACAACAGAATTAATCTCTAAAAGAAACATTCCGCCACAGATTATGATAAACACAAGCGTTGAGGCCAACAACAACACAAACCGTCCGCCAATCGATAAATTCTTCAACATATCACTCTCCAAAATTCAAATTCGGGATTACCCCTGACGCACATATTTACAAAGTCACCATGTGCCAGCCCTCAAATTCTACAACTCAAGAGTCACGATACACATATATCGTCAACATAACAACAGAACATAAGACTTTGGCAGCTTGCATATTCAAATAAAAAGAGAAAAACGACATCGTGAAACTCTTGCTGACATGATCATAAAAAAGGCTTTTCCATCGGGCGAGCGAATGGAAAAGCCTTAGATGTGCGGCCTGTAACCGGCGTTTTCAGTTGCGAGGTGAAGGTACCGGGTTTGGAGGCATTATTACATGCCGCAGCTTAAACCACTGTCCGCGACCGGCAAACAAAGTCGCGGACAGTGAGCGTGTGTCATGTTTATTTTCTGCGAGCTGCCATATATTCAGCAATGTGTTTAACTTCGAGGTCAACACCCTGCTTTTTGGCTCCACCACGTATCTGCATTACACAGCCGGGGCAGTCAGTAAGCAGTATTTTTGCACCGCTTTCCTTCGCATTATTAACTTTCTTCTGAAGCAGCTGTTCAGAAATCTTGGGGAACTTCACAGAGTAGGTTCCACCAAAACCGCAGCATACTTCTTCTTCAGCACTTTCCTTGTAGTCCAATCCAGCTTTAGCCATCAGTTCGCGGGGAGCGGCTTTAACATCCAGACCGCGACAGAGGTGGCAGGGAGCGTGATAGGTTACTGCTTCACCGGCAGAATCAAGGAAGTCTTCTTTTTCAACACCGAGTACATCGTTCATGAAGGAGCTATAGTCGATGACCTTGTCGGCAAATTCCTTTACACGGGTTGCGTACTGGGGATCTTTGCCGAGCATCTTCATATAGTTGTGCTTCAGGTGGGATGCACAGGAGGCACACATGGTCAGGATGTAATCGCAGTCAGTACCTTCGAAAGCTTCCATGTTCTGGATAGCAACATCCCTTGCGGCAGTCACTTCACCCATCATCTGCAGCGGCAGACCGCAGCAGGACTGATCCATGGGGAATTCGAGGTTAACACCTTTGTTACGCATACTTTCTACAGTCGCAACAGACTGTTCGGGGTATACGAAGTCCTGTACGCAACCGGAGAAAAGACCGACTTTGTACTTGGGAGCGGCAACCTTTGCAGGCTGTACCTTGGCCCACATGTCACGGAAGGGAACTTCAGCAACGGTAGGCAGTGCCCTGAAATCATGATCAGGCATGAAGATCATGGGCAGGTGACGCATGAAACCGTCTTTACCCTTCACAGGTTTCTGTGCAGTCTTGGCGATGCGCAGGAACTTGTGGAACAGTTTACGGTTCTTCATCATCTTCGCGAGGAAGGAGGAGTACATGGGATGTCCTTCTTCTTCCAGAATGCGGGCCTGAATGTCTTTGATCAGGCCGGGCAGGTCAATTCCACCTGCACAGATTTCCTTACATGCTCCACAGTTGATGCAGTTTTGAACAAGGTTCTTAGCCTTCTCAGTACCGTGGTAGAAGTAGGTAAGGATGAGGCCGATAGCCCCGATATAGATATGGCCCATTTTGTGGCCGCCGACCATACGGTAGACAGGACAAACGTTGGCGCATGCGCCACAGCGTACGCAACGATGAACTTGAGAGAACACCGGGTCCTTTGCGAGAGCGCGTCTTCCATTGTCCAAAAACACGAAGTGCACTTTCTTCCTGTCATCCTCAGCCGCAGCACACTCGTTGGACCCGGTGATCCAGGTAACATAAGAGGTGATTGCCTGCCCGGTAGCGTTACGGGGCAGTGCTTTCAGCACGCGCAGAGCGTCATGAAGTTTGGGAGTCAGTTTATCGAGACCCATGAGAGCTACATGAACTCTGGGCAGGGTGGTAACCAGACGGGCGTTACCTTCGTTGGTAACCAGACCGATGGAACCGGTTTCGGCGATAGCAAAGTTACCGCCGGAGATGCCCATATCAGCATCAACAAAAGCCTGACGAAGTTCGCGACGGGCAACCTTAACAAGTGCCTGAACATCATCACCCTGCTTCTGGCCGGTCACGTCAGAGAAAAGGTCGCTGACCTGATGACGGGAAAGGTGAATCGCAGGCATAACCATGTGGGAAGGACCTTCATGACGCATCTGAATGATCCACTCACCAAGGTCGGTTTCAACAACCTTGAGGTTGAGATCATCTTCAAGATGGTGGTTGAGCAGGGTCTCTTCCGCAGTCATGGACTTGGATTTGACGATAGTCTTGCAGTTTTCCTCAACAGCGATGCGGCCGATGATTTCATTGGCTTCTTTAGCATCCTTGGCAAGGTGAACTACAGCACCGCGCTTTTCTGCTTCTTCTTTAAACTTGGCGAAAAGTTCGTCGATCCTCTGGGCAGCTGCATCTTTAGCATCTGCGATTTCACGGATCAGAGCTTTTTCGTCCATATCTTTAAACGCATTGGCGCGGCTGCCGCGATAGGCAACAGCAAATTTATCCATTGCGGTTCTAAGAAAATCGTTATCAAGGGATTCCCTGATCTCTTTCCTGTATTCTTTAAGATTCTTAGCGTCCTGCATGATTAGTCCTCCAGAAGAAGAATATGAAGTTCAAGGGGACCGTGAACACCGATAGCGAGAACGCGCTCAATGTCGGCAGTACGGCTGGCACCGGTGATGAATGCGGTGTAATCACCTTTCATCATGTTGCCTTCCATCCATGACTCGAGATCGTAAGAATTCTCCACAAGCTTGGACTTGGGCAGAACTGCTACGTGAACTTCACTGATCATGGTGGCAAGTCTCAATTCTTCACTGGGACAGTTGACTACGATGGTTCCGGTCTCGGCAATGCCGTGGTCAGCATAGGTAAATGCGATATCAATGCCGCCGAGATGGTTACGGACGCTGTCTTTAATCAGGGTAAAACCGTTTTCTTCGCACTGCTTTTCAAGCGCTGCGGCTTCTTTTTTAGCCAGAGCTGGAGCGACGATGGTTTTGCCGATTTTAGTTGCACAGAGCTGCTCAGCCTTGCTGGAGAGGTTCTGTTCACAACCGGAAATAAGCATTTTACAGGCTTCTTTTTTTCCGCAGAGATCCATTGTGTACTTGTATGCTTCATCCAGAGAAGAAATCTCTGTTACTACAGCAGACACAAGTTCAGCTTTATCGGTAAAAAGCTTTACACTTTCAGATTTAGCTGTCATTTTTCCCCCAAATACGATGGACGGTGTTTTCCACACATTGTCCGTTAATATTTCCGTAAAACCGCCTTATCCCTTCCACAAGATCGGCGGCACAGCCATTCCTTCAAGGCTGCTACGGACCGTTTCCTTCAGGCAGTGCTTCTTAGTGATGCGCCTATCAAATTCATCAATATGAATTTTCGGTTGTCACAAAAAATAAAGACGCCTGTCCATTCTTCTACCGGGGTGAAGTCTTCCACACTTCACCCCGGTTTCTTTTACAATATATACTTGTCTACAGTCCGAGAACCTTGACAGTATCGTTAGCGATTTCGAGTTCTTCATTAGTGCCGATGATAGCTACCTTTACAGCACCGTCGTCTTCACTGATGAAGGAGGGAGTTCTATCCCAGTTTTCGTTCTTTTCTTTGTTGATGGTGATGCCGAAGTTTTCAAGGCCGGAGAGGCAATTAGCACGGTAAACTTCGTCGTTTTCACCGATACCTGCGGTAAATACGATGGCATCTACACGGCCAAGTTCGAATGCATAGGCACCGATGAACTGACGTACGCGGTGGCAAGCCATGTCCAGAGCGAGTTTAGCTTTTTCGTCGCCTTCTGCGATACGGGCGTGGATATCACGCAGGTCGTTGGAACCGCAGATACCTTTAAGACCGGATTCGTTGGTCAGGGTAGCAACAACTTCAGCAGCGCTCTCTTTGGTTCTTTCAGCAATGAAACCTACGATTGCGGGGTCGATGTCACCGCAACGGGTACCCATGATGATACCGCCGAGAGGGGTCAGGCCCATGGAAGTGTCGTAGCACTTACCGTTCTTAACTGCGGAAATGGAAGCTCCGTTACCGAGGTGAACAGTAATGATGTTGGATTCTTCAAGAGGCTTACCCAGAAGTTTAGCGGTTTCACGGGCAACGAACTTGTGGGAAGTGCCGTGCGCACCGTATCTTCTGAGGCCCCAGTTTTCGTAGTACTCGTAAGGAACACCGTACATGTATGCTTTGGGTTCCATGGTCTGATGGAAAGAGGTGTCGAATACGGCAACCTGTCTTACACCGGGGAACAGTTCATAGCGGTTTCAATACCGATAACGTGACCGGGGTTGTGCAGAGGTGCGAGAGGAATACAATCGCGAATACCCTGCAGAACTTTATCGTCGATTTCAACGGGCTCGAAGAAAAGCTCACCACCGTGAACAATGCGGTGACCGATAGCTGCGATTTCAGCTTTGTCTTTAACAACACCTTTATCAGCAGAGGTCAGCAGGTTGATGACTTCAACCATACCTTCCCTGTGAGTGGGGAAAGGCTGTTCAGCGGTGTATTTCTCACCGGTTTTATAGGAGATGCTACCCATCTCTTCACCGATACGTTCAACGATACCGGAAGCAAGATCATTACCGGTAGACATGTCCAGAAGCTGGTACTTGATAGAAGAGGAACCAGCGTTAATAACTAAGATTTTCATTAAATAAGTCCTTTTTCGGCCTGAGCCTGAATTGCTGTGATTGCGACAGTATTAACAATATCCGGAACAGTGCAGCCTCTTGACAGGTCGTTCACAGGCTTATTGAGACCCTGAAGTACAGGGCCGATCGCGACTGACTGCTCGGCGGAGCGTTGTACAGCTTTATAAGTATTATTGCCAGTATTAAGATCCGGGAAAATAAAAACGGTTGCCTGGCCTGCAACTTCACTATCCGGAAGCTTGGTTTTCGCTACGGAAGGATCGATAGCCGCATCGTACTGGATAGGACCTTCGAGCTTCAATTCGGGGTTGCGTTCCTTGGCGATTTTTACTGCTTCCTTAACCTTCTCAACGTCAGCACCCTTGCCGGACTGACCGGTGGAGTAAGACATGAGAGCCACGCGGGGTTCAACACCGAAGATCTTTGCGGTTTCAGCAGAGTTCAGAGCGATCTCGGCAAGCTGTTCCGCATTGGGGTTCGGGTTAACAGCGCAGTCACCGAAGACCAGCACCTTATCTTTGAGGCACATCAGGAATACACTGGATACGATGGACGCACCGGGCTTGGTCTTGATGAACTCGAAAGCGGGACGGATAGTCTGGGCAGTGGTGGTGATGGAACCGGAAACCATACCGTCTGCATCACCCTTATGAACCATCATAGATGCAAAGTAAGTGGGATCAAGCATGCGGTCACGTGCATCGGACATGCGGATGCCTTTGTGTTCACGAAGCTTGAAGTAGGTTTCGCAGTAATCATCGAACTGAGGTGCGGACTCGGGATCAAGGATACGCACATTGTTCATTTCAAGGCCAAGCTGGGAAATCTTACCGGCAACTTCATCTGCCTTACCAAGCAGAACGATATCTGCAACGCCGCGGCGGGTAAGGATATCAGCTGCACGAAGAACCCTTTCACTTGTTCCTTCAGGCAGTACGATGGTCTGCTTGTTGGCTTTTGCCTTCTGAACCAGCTTGTACTCGAACATCTTGGGAGTAACTTTGCTGGACTTGCTGGTGATCAGACGATGTCTGAGTTCATCAGTCTTTACATTTGATTCAAAGGTACCGAGAGCAGAAGCAGTCTTGCGCTGATCGTCAGGATCAATTCTTCCGTACAGTTCGCTCAGCAACTGGGTGGTACGATAGGTGTTGGTGTTTACGGAAAGGATAGGAGTAGGAACACCGGTCCACCCTTCGATCAGGCGATGTACGGATGCACTGGGCTGCAGGCCACCGGTAAGCAGGATACCGGAAATATCCGGAAAAGAGCTGGAAAGACGGGAAGCCAGAGAGCTCAGAATGATATCGGAGCGGTCACCGGGAGTGATGATAAGGCTGCCGTCTTCAATGTACTCAAGGAAGTTGCCGATACGCATAGCGGCGATAACATAGTCATCAACGAGAGTATCAAGTCTTCCGTGGCCGTACAGTACGGAACCGTTCAGCCATTTGCGAACATCGTTCATGCTGGGGTTGCCGAGGCTTTCGTTCTCATCAATACCGTAAACGAGAAGCTCCTGAGTACATCTGGTTTTGCATTTGATGCTGGAAAGAATTTCTTTCTTCTCATCGCCTGTAGCAGTAAGCCTGTTGATAATTGCGGCTACGGTGTCTACGCCCTTGTCTTCGAGTGCATCAATAACAAGCTGGGTGGATGCGATAATGTCGTCAGCGCTCTTCCCTCTTCCGTTTGCAACAAGAAGAACGGGGCAGCTGAGGTTAGCGGCAATTTCCGCGTTGATATCAAACTCGAAGTTCTGGTCTTTGCCCTGAAAGTCGGTTCCTTCGCAAAGCACGAAATCATATTTCTCTTCAAGCTGGCTGTACTTGTTGAGAATATTCTCCAGCAGCAGGGAGTGTTTGCCGCTGTTGATGAGTTCACGTGCTTCCTTCAGAGTGTAAGCGTAGGTGTCTTCATATTTGATATCCAGATTGAAGTATTCCATGATCAGATTGATATCGTGATCACGGGAACCGGTCTGGTTATCATTAATGATAGGACGGAAGATGGCGACATGCTGCAGGTCTCTCAGCAACAGTTGCATCACGCCGAGAGCAATGGCAGATTTACCGCTCTTCTCTTCGGTGGCTGTGATGTAAAGGTTTTTAGACACTGGGATTATCTCCTGTGTAAAGCGTGAACGGCTGGAACCTTCAGAGCCGCATTTGAAGAGTCCACGCTATTTCATTTAGTTAATCTTGGGCCGGATCTGAACTTGGACGATCCTACTAACCCGGAAAATTGCTTCCAGCCAATCCCTATTTGAACTTTTTTTAGTGAAGTAGTCCAGAATGAAATCATTCTGGACTACTTTTGTATACTACTTCAGGGAATCGGCGTAGATTTCAAGAACGTGTTTCACCTCTACTCCACCGCCGGTCTGGGACAACATGTCACCGAGCTGCATCATGCATGCAGGGCAACCAGTTGCCGCAACCTGTGCACCTGCAGCGCGGACATTTCCTGCCTTGCGCTCACCGATGCTCTTGGAGAGGTCGTAGTGGTAAAGGTTGAAGGAACCACCGCAGCCGCAGCAACGGTTGGCTTCGTTCATTTCCTTGAACTCATAGTTTTCATTCTGCTTCAGCAAGGTACGGGGCTGTGCAGTAACGCCAAGTGACTTAGAGAGGTGGCAAGGGTCGTGGTAGGTGACGACTTTACCACCCTTCTTGGGTTCTGCAGGAGCCTTAACGCCCACGATATCAACGAGGAATGCGTTAATGTCCATAGTCTTAGCTGCGAGATCCTTAACTTTTTCTACAAAAACAGGATCTTCATTATCAATCATTTTAGGCCAGGTTTCATGCAGGGTCGCTGTGCAGGTAGCACAGGGAGTCACCAGATAATCAAAGGTTCCGTTTTCGAAAGCCTTAATGTTCTGTTTCATGAGCGCAACCATGGTATCAGCATCACCGGAGGCCAGTGTGGGGATACCGCAACATGCCTGTCCCTTGGGCAGGAAGATTCCAACGCCGTGGTGTTCAAGAATCTTGATTGCCGCATGACCGACTTTGGGGAACATCTTGTCCACAACACAGCCGGGGTAGAAAGCTACCTTGAGGCCGCTCTTGCCGCGGGGAGTATCCAGTTCAGGATAATCCTTGCGGAAAGGTCTTTTGGCCAGAGGCATGAAGTGACGTTCACCGAGAAGCGGGTTCAGCATGGCACAGCTCGCAGCACCGGAGGCCTGGTCGGCGATTTTTGCAAACGGGCCCTGAAACTTCGCACTCATTTCGGTCAGAGTGTTAAAGAGCTTGGGACGGGTAAGCAGTCCCTTGAAAATCATCTTCTTAGCGGGAGAAAGTCCCTTGTAGGAGGTAACGATAACACGCGCCTTCATGAAGATGTCCATAATCTTAACGCCGGAAGGACAGTTAGCCGCACAGGAGCCGCAAAGAAGGCATCTGTTAAGCTTTTCGTTAACCTGATCAGCGTCCTTAACCATTTCGTGGGCAAGCTTCTCAAGGAGAGCAATCTTGCCGCGGGTCACATCAGCTTCCCGCATGGTTTCGGCGAAAACAGGACACACGGCCTGACACATACCGCACTTCATGCAGGCGACCATCTGGTCATCCAGCTCCATGAGGTTTTTAGCTAATTGCTTGAGATCTTCCATGCTATACGTCTCCGATGATCTTGGTGGGGTTCAGAATGCCCTTAGGATCAATAGCACGCTTCATTTTCAAGGAGTACTCAAGGGTAGCCTTGGAAGTTTCTTTTTCCATCCACTTGGATTTTGCCATACCGATTCCGTGCTCGCCGGAAAGGGTTCCCTTGAGGGAAAGAGCAACATCAAAGATTTCGTTAACTGCTTCTTCTACGCGGTGGAACTCTTCTTTGTTACGGTTATCGCAGAGAATGGTGGGGTGAAGGTTACCATCACCGGCGTGACCGAAGGTTCCGATGTCGATTTTGTACTTAGCAGCAATCTTTTCCAGACCTTCCATCATTGCAGGAATCTGGGAACGGGGAACGGTAGCATCTTCGAGAACAGTAGTCGGTTTCGCACGTGCGAGAGCAGGCAGAGCGTTACGACGAGCAGTCCAGAGAGCTTCACGCTCTTCAGCGGTTTCAGCCATCTTAACTTCGTTAGCACCGCATTTCTTACAAATATTAACAACCTTTTCCGCATCTTCGATGACTTCAGCCTGATGACCGTCAACTTCGATGAGCAGGATTGCACCGGCATCGGTGGGCAAACCGGCTTTAGTGAAGTCTTCCACGTAACGAATGGTGGAATTATCAAGGAATTCCAGAGTACAAGGAACAATGTGGTTGGAGATGATGGAAGCAACTGTTTCAGATGCTTTGTGTACATCGGGGAACACTGCCATCATAGCCTTGGATGCCTTCGGCGGCGGAACGAGCTTGAGGATAATGTTGGAGAACACACCCAGAGTTCCTTCGGAAGCGACCATAAGGCCTGCAAGGTTGTAACCGGTTACACATTTAACTGTGCGGGAACCGGATTTGATCAGGTCACCGTTTACATCATAGAAATCCATGCCCATGACGTAATCTTTGGTAACACCGTATTTAAGTCCGCGGAGTCCGCCTGCGTTCTCCGCAACGTTACCACCGATGGTGGAAACAGCCTGGGAACCCGGATCCGGGGGATAGAAAAGTCCTTTAGAAGCAACCTGTGCTGCAAACTGTGCAGTTACAACACCGGGTTCTACTACTGCGTAGAGGTCCTGCTCGTTGATTTCGAGGATTCTGTTGAGACCGTTTGTCAGAACAACAACACCGCCGGGATGGGGAATGGTACCGCCGGAGAGGTTGGTTCCTGCGCCGCGAACGGTCATGGGCAGGCCGTGCTCATTACAAAGCCTGGTTACAGGACCAAGCTGTTCGGTGGTGGTAGGTTTAACTACGAGTGAGGGCACCTGGGGATCGAGTACCGCGGAATCGTAAGAGTACGCATGGAGGTCAGCCTCTTCGTGCATGACATTTCCAGCACCTACAATCTTTTCAAAGTCTTTTGCTAAGTTAGCGTTGGACATGTTTTTTTTGCTCCTGAATCTAAAAAACAATCATTTATATGAATCAATCTGAACTAATCAAACTCTCAGGGCCGGAGCCGTCTCCGGCCCTGAGGGGACGTTATTTAATTAGAACAGAGTCGGGTACATCACGAAGGAAAGTACACAAGCAATAACACCTACAACTACACCGTATACGAGGAAGGGCCATACGGTACGCTTGAGGATTGCGCCTTCCATACCGGAGAGGCCGACAACTGCACATGCTGCAACGATGTTGTGAATGCAGATCATGTTACCCATTGCGCCACCAACAGCCTGAGCAGATACAATGATCTGACGGGGCAGTTCGAGCTGTGCCGCTACACCCCACTGGAATTCAGCGAAGAGCAGGTCGGAGACAGTGTTGGAACCGGTGATGAAGGAACCGAGACCACCAACGAAGGATGCGAACATGGGCCAGGTCTGACCTGCGAGGCCGGATACAGCTTCAGCAAGTGCCAGAGGCATGGACATGTAACCGTTGGGGTTCAGTGCTGCATCGGCAATACCGGAACCGCGGAAGATGGATACCAGCGCTACGGAGAAGAACAGTGCGATGGTGGGGTTCTTCATTTTTGCAATTGCTTCTTTCCAAGCGGTAGCTGCTTTATCAGCAGGCATGCCGTGGATGAAGATGGTCAGTACTGCAACCAGTGCAAAAGGAATGGTACCGGGGAGGTACAGAACCTTGATGGAGTTGTTTACAGATGCAAAACCGAGGATGTTCTTAAAGGGAATTGCAACACCTGCGAGCATGCCTTTGAGGCCGAGCTCAGGAATACGGGTGATAACAAGGATGAGACCGATAAGGATGTAAGGGGTCCATGCCTTGAACTGGCTCATGTGAGCTTTAAATTCACCGGAGTTTTCTGCAGATACGGAACCGGTCCATTCAGCATCCCAAGTGGAGGGTGCGCCGAAGTCCCAAGTTTTTTCAGGCACGCAGAAACCGTTTTTAGCACCGAAGACAGCAATACCGAGACCAACGAGACCACCGATAAGGGAAGGAAATTCGGGGCCTACGAACCATGCAGTGAAGAGGTAAGGTACGGTGAAAGCGGTAGATGCGAAAAGAGAGAATTTCCATGCTCCAAAACCTTCAGACCAGCTCTTGTTTTCACCGAAGAAACGGGTCATGAAGCCGAGCATGAAGATGGGCAGGATGTAAATCATGGGCAGGTGCATTACAGTAGACCACTGGCCGATGATAGCATCGAAAGCTTCCATGGAGTGGAAGTTCAGACCGGGAACTGCAGCTGCAACAGCCTGATCAACATAAGAAGTCAGGTATTTCATACCAAGGATAACCGGGGTACCAACAGCACCGAAGGTTACAGGAAAGGAGTTGAATACCAGACACATTACTACTGCACACAGGGGGGGGAACCCGAGGCTGAGGAGCAGCGGAGCTGCCAGAGCTGCGGGAGTACCGAAACCTGCGGCACCTTCGATGAATGCTGCGAACAGATAACCGATGATAATTACCTGTACACGGCGGTCACGGCTGATACCCTGAAAACCGTACTGAATGGTTTCCATACCGCCGGAATATTGCAGGGTGTAAAGAATGATGATTGCCCCGAATACAATGATCAGGACACCGATAGCGGTAATGAAACCGTGAACGGTAAGAGCAGCAACGTAAGCTGCGGGCAGATTCCAGACGGCGATTGCGCCTGCAACAGCAGAGAGCCATGCAACGGGCATAGCTTTAGTAGCAGGCCAGCGCATGCCGACCATCAGTACCAGTGCCAGTACGATCGGGATGATCGCAACGAGGGCTAAAATTCCTACAGACATGTTTCCTCCTTAAGCAGTGAAAAATCACTTGTGTTCTTGCCGCACTCTGATGAGAACACTCCCATCATACCACATAAGTACGGCACAGGCTCAACGTTTTTTTGTAAGTCTGTTGAAAAGACTTCTGCCCTGCCCTCCTCTCACTACGACACCTTCCACAATTCGCAGCTAGAGGGGGTGCTGCGGACGGGCCACCTGTGCAGGCCCGTCCGCAGGCGCGGGTGGTGCTATTTGCTTCCGCTGTAATCAGCGTCAGCCATGTATTTCAAGATTTCGTACCTTTCGTTATAATCTTTTTCGATTTTAGCGCGGTACTCTTTGGATGCTTCGGGGTTGATGCGCTCAAGCAGGCCGTAGCGGTTTTCGCCGGCCATGAACTCCTGCATGGTTCCGTCGGGAGCTTTGGACTCCAGAACGAAGGGGTTCTTGCCTTCTTCAGCAAGCAGGGGGTTGTAGCGGTAGAGCGGCCAGTAACCGGAATCTACTGCGAGCTTCATTTCGAGCTGGGTTTTACCCATACCCTTTCTGATACCCTGGTTGATGCAGGGAGCGTAGCAGATTACGAGAGACGGACCGGGGTAAGCTTCAGCTTCCTGGATTGCCTTCATGAACTGCTGCTTGTTAGCGCCCATGGATACGGAAGCAACGTATACGTAACCGTAGCTCATCATCATGCGGCCGAGGTCTTTCTTGCCGGTGTTCTTACCACCAGCTGCGAACTTGGCGATGGAGCCGAGAGGGGTTGCCTTGGAGGACTGACCACCGGTGTTGGAGTATACTTCAGTATCCATTACGAGGATATTGATGTCGCGACCGGAAGCGAGAACGTGGTCAACACCGCCGAAGCCGATGTCGTATGCCCAGCCGTCACCACCGAATACCCAGAGGGATTTCTTGGTGAACAGGTCTTCCATGTCAGCGATTTCAGCGAGGAGTTCGGTCTGGGGAGCACCGTAGATGCCGTCCACAACTTTCTGACCGTACTCTTCGGAGAGAGCGGAATTGTCTTTGTTTTCCAACCATGCCTTCATGTCTGCTTCGAGTTCAGCGGGAACACCGGATTCGACAGCTTCAGTCACGAGGTCAGCCAGTTTTTCACGGCGGTGGGAAATACCCATTTCGATACCGTAACCGAACTCAGCTGCATCTTCGAACAGGGAGTTGCCCCAAGCGGGACCGTGGCCGTTCTTGTTGGTGCAGTAAGGAGTGGTCGGAGCGGATGCACCCCAGATGGAGGAACAACCGGTGGCGTTAGCAATAATCATGCGTTCGCCGAAGAGCTGGGTAAGAGCTTTAACATAGGGAGTCTCACCACAACCGGAACATGCGCCGGAGAATTCCATCAGCGGACGCTGGAACTGGGAACCCTTAACAGTGGTTCTGGTCATGAGGCCATCCTTTTCAGGAATGGTCATGGCAAAATCAAGGTTGGGAACTTCAGTAGGCAACTGGGAAGCGATGGGCTTCATTTCCAGAGCAGGAGTCTTTGCGGGGCAGATATCTGCGCAGTTACCGCAACCGAGGCAGTCCTGAGCGTAAACCTGCATGCGGTACTTGAGACCCTTGAGTTCTTTACCCTTCGCTTCAACAGCTACGAAGGACTCAGGAGCGTCTTTCAGCTCTTCTTCAGTTACGAGTACGGGGCGGATAGCTGCGTGCGGGCAAACAAATGCACACTGGTTACACTGAATGCAGTTTTCAGGCAGCCATTCGGGAACGTTGATAGCAACGCCGCGTTTTTCGTACTGAGAGGTGGAAAGAGGGACGAGGCCGTCAGGCTCAAAAGCGGAGACAGGCAGGTTGTCACCTTTCTGAGCCAGGATGGGACGAACGATATTTTTGATATAGTCCGGATCATCAGAAACGGCCACTTCACCATCAGTGAGGTCTTTCCAAGATTCAGGAACATTGATTTCAACAAGGTTGGCAACAGCCTGGTCAACAGCAGCATTGTTCATGTTGACGATCTTGTCACCTTTCTTGCCGTAAGCTTTCTTGATGGATTCTTTGAGGTACGCAACAGCGTCTTCAAAAGGAATAACATCAGCAAGCTTGAAGAATGCAGTCTGCATTACCATGTTGATACGACCGCCGAGACCTACTTCAGCTGCAATTTTAACAGCGTCGATGGTGTAGAACTTGAGGTTCTTCTTAGCGATGGTGCGGCGCAGTTCAGCGGGAAGTTCCTTCTCCATGTCTTCAGCAGACCAGGGGGAGTTGATCAGGAAGGTTCCGCCATCTTTAATGCCTTCAAGCAGGTCGTACTGGTGTACGTAGCTGGAGTTGTGGCATGCGATGAAGTCCGCGCTGCTTACAAGGTAAGTGGACTGAATGGGGCTGTGACCGAAACGCAGGTGAGACATGGTGATACCGCCGGACTTCTTGGAGTCGTAAGCGAAGTATCCCTGTGCGTACATGTCGGTTTTGTCACCGATGATTTTAATAGCCTGCTTGTTAGCACCGACAGTACCGTCAGCACCGAGACCCCAGAATTTACACTGAACAGTTCCTTCGGGAGTGGTGTCCATATCAGGACCTACTGCGAGGGAAGTATTGGTAACGTCGTCTTCGATACCTACGTTGAAGTGGTTCTTAGGACCGGCAGCTTTCATGTTGTCGAACACTGCTTTAACCATGTTGGGACGGAACTCTTTGGAACCGAGACCGTAACGGCCGGCAGTGATTACGGGGCTCATGCCGCTTTCCATGAATGCGGTGCAGATATCCTGATACAGGGGATCGCCGAGGGAGCCGGGCTCTTTGGTGCGGTCCAGTACAGTGATGTTGGTGCAGGTTGCGGGCAGAACGTTGAGGAAGTACTCGGTAAGGAAAGGACGGTACAGGCGGACTTTGATGAGACCGACTTTTTCGCCTTCAGCAACGAGTTTGTTAACAACTTCTTCAATTGCTTCACAACCGGAGCCCATAGCAACGATAACTCTTTCAGCTTCGCAGTGACCCACGTAGTCGAAAGGCTTGTAGTAACGACCGGTAAGGTCGCCGACTTTCTTCATGCAGCTGGTTACGATACCGGGGAGCTGGTCGTAGAAACCGTTAGCTGCTTCACGTGCCTGGTAGTAAATATCAGGGTTCTGAGCAGTACCGCGGATGGCGGGGTTCTCAGGGTTCATTCCTCTTGCGCGGAAAGCTGCAACTGCATCCCAGTCTACGAGAGACTTCATGTCTTCGTAGTCGATGACTTCGATCTTCTGAATTTCATGAGAAGTACGGAAGCCGTCGAACATGTGCAGGAAAGGCACGCTGGATTCGATGGCTGCGAGATGGGAAATAAGGGCGATGTCCATACATTCCTGTACAGAGCTGGATGCCAGCATCGCGAAACCGGTCTGGCGGCAAGCCATTACGTCCTGATGATCACCGAAGATGGAAAGAGCCTGTGCTGCGAGTGCACGGGCGGAAACATGAAAAACACCGGGAAGAAGTTCACCGGAGATTTTGTACATGTTGGGGATCATAAGCAGGAGACCCTGCGATGCAGTATAAGTAGAAGTAAGTGCGCCTGCTGCGAGAGCACCGTGAACGGCACCGGCGGCACCAGCTTCAGACTGAAGCTGTTTTACGTTGAGAACCTGACCGAAGATGTTCTTACGGCCCTGTGCTGCCCACTCTTCTGCAACCTCACCCATGGTGGATGAAGGAGTGATGGGATAGATGGCAGCAGTATCGCTCATCGCATAAGATACGTGAGCAGTAGCTGTGTTACCATCCATAGTTTTCATGTTCTTAGCCATTAAGTAAGCTCCTTAAGAGATTTTAATGTAGTAACCTCACCGAGTAATAAAAACCTTGCTGAAACAATCGGAACCCAAGGCGCAAGGTTGAACACTCACATAAGCCCCAGTTATCAATTTACGTGCCAAGTTTCTGACAAACAACAAAAGCTCGGATATTCGGGCAGTTAACTTGCCTTACTCCTTACATTCATAAGTGAACGCTCATCTATGTCCGATTTTTAAGACACTCAAAAATCGCCTTATAAAAAGCATTTACCTGTCACCGGACTGAAACATTGGAACAAAAGCCCGCATCCCAACGATTCTCGTCCACAGCACATAAAAAAAGCCTTGTCCTCAAAAAAAGACAAGGCTTAGTCTTAAAAACCAGACTGAACACTTATTCAATGATTATTTTATATTTCACGATTCACAACAGGTACTTACTAACGTTAATCATTGATACCGTGCTTCTTCAAAAGAGCATAAAAATGTGACCGCGAAAGACCCGATATTTTAAGGATTGTCGTTGTATCCCCTTCATGTCTCAGGAGCAATTCTTCAAGATATTTTTTCTCGGCCATACCCTTAAAAATTTTAAGAGGCGGCAGCTCTTCGGTGAGTATATCAGATACAGTTCCGCCAAGCACTGAATCTTGGTTCAGTCTAGGAGAGTCTTTTTTTTCAGACACAGATTGAATAGCTGACTCAGCAGCAGCTTTTACAGCTGCGCCCCCTTCTCCCAAAGAACCTTTACCGCTCTTCTCAAGATTTGATTGAGCCAATTTGATGCGCAAGGCATCAGAAAGGTGCATGGCGTAGATGGTGTTTCCTGAACCGGATGCAACAAAAGCCTGTTCGACAACGTTAAACAACTGGCGCACGTTGCCGGGCCAATCATAATTGTCGAGCACATCATAAAAGTCAGAACTGGCTACCTTGGGCGGCACTCCATAGTGTGCGCTGAGACGTGAAAGATGAAAAGAGGTCAACTCGCGGATATCCCCCTCCCTTTCGCGCAGGGGCGGCAAATGAATATGGATAGTCTGAATACGGTAAAGCAGATCCTGTCTGAATTCTCCGCGGGCAACCATAGCCTCAAGGTCGCGGTTCGTTGCGGCAATCAGTCTGAAATCACTCTTGAATTCCCTGTTCTCGCCAACCGGACGGTAAGTCCGCTCCTGCAATACCCTGAGAAAGGACTTCTGAACTGCAAGGGGCATCTCACCTACTTCATCAAGAAACAGGGTTCCCTTGTCCGCCAGAGGTATAAGCCCCTTACGGTCGGCCTGAGCACCGGTAAAAGAACCGCGTTTGTGCCCGAAAAGAGTGCTCTCAACCAAAGTTTCAGTCAGCGAGGCACAGTCAACCACTACAAAATTATTACCGGAGCGCTTGGAATTTTCATGAATAGTCTGAGCGAACAGTTCCTTACCGGTTCCTGTCTCGCCATTGACCAACACATTGGCATCAGAACCGGAGGCATGAGCGACAAGATCATAACAATTTTTAATTTCGACACTCTTACCTACGATATTATCAAGATTGAGGGCCACACACTGAGCCTTGTTCTGCTTTTCCTCATGAAACTCAAGGGCCCTGCGCATAGAGAGAGTTATCTGCTTTACTGAAGAAGGCTTAACCAGAAAATCCCAAGCTCCGCCTTGAATAGCCAACTCGGCACCATCGGCGTCCCCCTTACCGGTCAGGATGATTACTTCAGGATTACCCGAAGAATCCTTAACCTGCTGCAAGTAATCGAGACCATTCCCGTCAGGCAGGGAAATATCTAGGAATACAAGATCAAAATCATCAGATTGAACCTTGGAAAGACCGTCTCGCAAATTGTAAGAACTGACTGACTCATGCCCTGCACGGGCAATAAGACTCTCAATTGTTTCACACACCTGAACATCATCATCGATAATCAGAATTCTACCCATCTATGTTCTCCGTAGAAGAAAGAACTTCTCGAATTGCGTCTGCAATAATTGTTTTATTGTAAGGCTTCATCAAAACCTTCCTAACACTTTTAACATCATATTCAACGTCAGCTACATAACTAAGCACATTGCGTCTGCCGGAAACCACCAGAATCGGCAAATCCGGAGCCACATCCTGAACCATACGGGCTAATTCAAGACCATTGGTCTGCGGCATATCGTAGTCTGTTATCATCAAATCGAACCGTCCAGGCTCGTCCACAATCAAATTAAACGCTTTTTCAGGCGAAGCAAGGGCTGTAACCATATATCCGAGACTTTCCAGAATCCGTGGTGTAGTTTCCAGCTGATCTTCATCATCTTCCACAAAGAGTATATTCTCCTGCCCCATGGACAAGGCTCTGAAACTCTTGCGGGCAATATCCCGCAGCTGCCCCTGTACCGGGAGATAAATCTCAAATGAAGTCTTAACATCAGGAGTACTGCTAACGGAAATACCTCCGCCATGTCCTTTAATCAAACCGTGCACAACTGCCAGCCCCAGCCCTGTTCCCTCAGCCTTTCCCTTGGTGGTAAAGAAGGGATCAAAAATTTTATCCAGTATTTCAACGGGAATTCCCGGTCCGTTATCAGAAATTTCCAAACGAAGATACACGCCGGGGGCAACGCGCATGAACTGCGCCTGTTCATCCTCAACCTCAACAGTAGTCAGGGTAACGTCAATGCTTCCGCCCCGCCCTTTAAGTGAATGAAAAGAGTTGGTACACAGATTCATTATCACCTGATGAATCTGGGTGGGATCGGCCATAACCAGCGGAGCACCTTCCGGGACCATGGCTGATACCCGAATATTACGCGGCAGTGAAGCCTTAATAAAATCGACAGTTTCCTTAACAACCTCACCAATATCAGTAGGCTTGAATCCTTCCTGTGACGGCCTGCTGAAAGTCAGAATCTGCTTAACCACCCTACTACCACGCTGGGCAGCCTTGATAGCCCGGTCAAGGTCTTTCCAAGTAATGGTACCTTCCTCAATATCACTCAGGGCCAATTCGACAGAGTTCATGATTGAAGTAAGGATGTTATTAAAATCATGTGCAATACCACCGGCCAGAGTTCCGATAGCCTCCATCTTCTGCGATTGCAGAAGCTGCTTTTCAAGGTTGACCTTGCGGGTCACATCCTCAGCAGTTGAAAGAGTCCCCACAACCTCCCCTTTTTCATTGTAAAGGGGAACCTTGTTAATCTCCAACCAAACCGGGTCTTCACCATCACGGATAAGAGACCAGTTGATGCCCATACGCGGTTTGCCGGACGTCAAAACCTTCTTATCCCAGACCGCAGCCTGTTCCGCAAACCTACGATGAAGATCTATCTCCGAATCATTTAATCCGACCAGCGCCCACGGCGAACCTAGCCCGAAAAAATCGGTGAAAGAATGGTTGGCTCCCAGATAACGCTGCTTTTTATCTTTCCAGCAGATCAGCAACGGAATGGTATCCATAAGGATTTCCTGAAAGGAAAGCTGAGCCTTGATGCGCTTTTCAACCTTACGCCGCTGCAGAATTGAAATGATCAACATCACCAGAATAAGGCTCAATCCGAGAATAGAAACGATAATTATCCAGAATACCTGTTTATCCAGTTTGTAAAAATAGTCCGGCTCATTGATTATAACACTGTCTTCCGGAAGAATATCGCTGTTAATTTTAAATCGTTCCAGCACGTTATAATCGAACATATAATATTCGTTAGTAGCCTTGATCACCCTTTGCTTCGGCATCTTACCCGTCTTAAGCACATGCAAGGCCATCTCAGCAGCTTTACGACCCTGATCATTACCGGAAAGCAATTTACCACCGACAATACCGTGTCCAAGCAGAAACTCCCAGACACTGAAAATCATCACCGGAGAATTTTGATAAATAATATTGAGCACTTCTTCGGAAGAAAGAAGCTCACCGTGAGCACCTTTGTAGAAAGGAGTGAAAAGCAGGATTTCATTCTTAGTCATTGTCCGGGAATGAGCCAGCAAATCAACCAGCGGCATATCATTCCAATATTCAAATTTTATCACTCCCTTGAATAGAGGTTCAGCCTTCATAATCTGTGCCTTGATGGCACGGGAAGTAACGGACTGGTCCCCTACAACGACAACTTTTCGAACATTAGGATTAATCTTTAAGGCAAGCTCCAGATTGTCCTTAATATCAGGATTCTCAAGCACGCCGCAGTAATTATCGAGACCTTCAATAAGCTCAGGACGGAAATCGTTAATCCCGCTAAAAATAACCGGAACACCGGGAAAAAAAGAATCCCGGTAACGAAGCATGAAATTCAAGGCATTATTATCAGACACAACAATGGCTGAGAACTTGTACTTTTGATATTTAAATACGTAATATGAATGCAGAATTTCCATGAAATCCCGATCCTTGAAACGCTTTGTATCCATATATTCGATGTGCAGGTCAATATTCAGCCCGCTGGCTGCAAATGTATCACGCAAACCATCTAGAATATCATCCGACCACCTGTATCCGTTCTGGTAGGAGTTCAGATACAGGACGTTACGCTTCTCACTTTCAGCCAGAGCGACGGAAGAAAAAAATATACTTAAAATAAGAAAAGTTACAGTGAATATTTGTTTCACTTTTCATGTTCTCCGGTTAATATGCATCTAAAACAGGGACTGCTGAGATTACTTAACAATTTCAGGACATCAAAGCCCTCCCTGCCCAGTTACTACACCATACAAGAAACGTACCGTATTTAAACATTTTTTACGTTATCTGCATACCTTATAATCGTAAAGTTCCTTCTTCGAGAGGAAAAAATGAAAAAAATCATTATCTTTATTCTCATTCTCTGCTGCATGCCCTTCACCATGCTTTTCGGCGCATCCACAGAACTGAACAATCCCGCCCAGCCGGAACTTAACCCGATCCCGATTTCATTGGTAAGTGAACAGGAAGGCCCGCAAGCAGAAGAAATCCCTAAATTTGCAAACCCAAGACTCAAGTATCGCGGAACTCTGCTTTTAAATAGTCCGCATCCGGCCTTTGGAGGATTTTCGGACCTGCTGCTCAGTGATGACCGCAAAAATTTTCTGGCCATCAGCGACATGGGATTCTGGCTGAAGGGGTCCCTCAATTATACTCAGTCTGGTTTTTTAGAAGGAGTAGAACGCAAGGCTGAAATGGGCCAACTGCTCAATACCGAAGGCAAAACTTTCGCAATAAAATACTATGCTGACAGCGAAGCCCTATGTCGAGCCCCTGAATACGGCTACCTTGTCGCTTTTGAAAGGGTTCACCGTATTAACCGTTATGATTCAGAAAAAACTCTCGACCTATCCGGTAAAGCGACAGCCATTCCTCTTCCTGCTCAACTAAAAAAAGTCCCTGAAAACGGTGGAATTGAAACCATGCTTCTGCTCCCGGACAAAAGCATATTTGTCCTGACGGAAGGCGATGATTCCACAGACCAGTTTTCTGAAGCCGCTATATTGAAAAACGGCAAATGGACTCTCTTCAGGTACAAACGGAATTCAGCCTATCGCCCGACCTCCGCCGGCAACCTTGCTGACGGAAGGATCCTTATTCTTGAACGTAAATACCAAGGACCGGGAACTCTTGGAATCCGCTTCTGCACCGTAGAGAAAGATAAAATCAGAGCTGGAGCCACACTTTTCCCTGAACTGTTCTGCGAAATTAATCTCCCCATTCCCCGCGACAATTATGAAGGCATGGACATTATCACTGACAATACTGGAACCCAATGGATTTATATTATTTCAGATGATAATTTCTCCCCGGTTCAACGGACTTTGCTGACTTTATTTGAACTGGCAAAAGCAGAATCTGATTAGTCGTTATATTTCATATTGCTATACAACATCACCACAATTACATGTATTATTTCAATAAGTTACACTGGAAAATAAAAATATCCATACAATTCAAGAAGATTGAAATTATATCCATTTTTTTTACTTTGAAGCGTTGTTTTGTTCCCCTGTAGAGGTTATCTTCTAGATAGGTGAAACACCTTTTAACCAACGGAGAAAATCATGAAACAGAAGAAGACTCCGGAAACAAAGCCCAAAGTAACGGCCTGTCCGATTATGAACTTGAAGAACAAGAACGACCTGATTATGAATTCAAGCGACAACTGGAACACTCAGGACAACCGTACTTTCATTATGAATGCGGATTTCCGCCAGATGGACTCAGCTCGGGACAAGAAATAAATGGTCTCAACCGTATTCCCTCCCATTTCAGAACAGACATAGACAGTAGATCCCCCCTTTTAAACAGGACCATAAAGGGGGGATGAAGATAAAAAAAGGCACCCTACTTGTAGCAGGATGCCTATGATTACGTATGCCTTGAAAAGATTAGAAGTTTTTATTGATTGCTGTCAAAATTCTCCGGGAGGCATCTTCATCGCCTAAAATGCCATACCTGACCGTAACTTCCGTCACTTTTGTCGAGACATAACTAAGGTCGATAAACACATCCTTATCAACGTCTAAAGCCTTAATAGATGCATCGCTAAGTCTTTTCTTGCTATCTTTCACAGTCAGATTCAAATCCTGACAGGCTTTAAGTGCCGCCTTATAAGTGCTACCCAGATCGGCATTATATTTCTGTTTAGCCTGACCTGTTATGTAAACATATGTGCCGCCTGCTGCAGCCCCGCCAAGCACAACAGCCGCGCAGCCGGAAACAGCAACACACATAAAAAGAGCAAGGCTGAAAGCTAAGATTCTATTTTTCAACATAATGCAACTCCTTGGCATAAATATTTGCCTAATTAATTATCCTGTCACCTGAGAAGGGTCAACAACTCCTTAAGAGTCCCTCTGTCTATCAAAACACTTTAATCAACGGCAAAGCTCATAGAAGCACTCACACTTATTTATTTATAGCGGGAACATGGCCTCAAATTTATTTTTTACGATATGCGAAACTAAAGCAACTTTTTAATCAGCAACCAGCAATCCAAATATCCAGACTTAGCGCAAAACACCATCAAAGCCACATAATAACGTGCTTGAGCTAAGCATATACTTTTCCAAGCCGCTTGACACTCCTCTCATCAGGAGGCAGAGTGAACTTTATTTAGGGCATATTTGTGACACAGCCTAAATTAGACTTTAGACAAAACACTACGCAATCCGCAACCAAATTAATTAAACTAAGCACTTCAAATGACAGCAATGAAAATAGGCTGTATCGGCCCTTCAGACTCCATTAATCTTGTCAAAGACGTAGCCGCCAGATGCTGCCCGGAAATCACCCTGCTCACCTATGTGAGAGAACGGGCCGAAGATTCATGGGAAGTGCTTGAACAATGTCAGCGCGAAACCAGCGGAACCCTTTTTACCGGAATTGCGGTTCAGGAAGGAGCCAAGGCCCGGGGAACAATTACAAATCCTTATGAACACATCCAGCGCGGTGGATACAGCCTGTTGCGTGTACTGTCGGAAATGAACCGGAAAGGAATCAAATCCGGCAGACTCAGTATTGACGTAGTCAGTGACGACATTCTTGTTGAAGTTGTACGCGAATTCGGAGTGGAACTGGAAGACATCCATTCCATGCCTTTTGCCTTGCACCTTAGTGAGCAGGAATATTTAAACCGTCACATTGAGCTATACGAATCAGGAAAAGTTGAAGCGATCGCCACAGGGTTCGGATATGTGTACAGCGAACTCAGAGGAAGAAATCTTCCGGTTTTCAGGCTCTACGCCAGCACCCTGCAGATAAGGGATTCATTAAGCAGACTGACCGGGCGCATCAAAAATCTGAGCCTGCGCTCTGCCGGTATCGCCATTCAGCTGGTAAAACTCAAATCCATCACCCGCAGTTCCATCAACCAATACGACGACATGAAGAACGGAGGCAGATTTTATCTGGAACTCCTGGAATATGTCCGCGCCATTCAGGGCAGTCTCTTCAACTTCGGAACTGAAGAATACGTAATCTTCGCTACCCGCGGCCTCATAGACAGCACCCCGCACCGCCAACACTTCGAAAGACTGCTCAAATGGGGTCGGGAACGTAATATAATTTTTTCTTCCGGCATCGGTATCGGGGCAACGGCCTTTGAAGCTGAAAAATCAGCCCGCAAGGCTCTGGATAATGCCGCCAAACTCGACAAAGGAGGGCTTTTTATTGTCGAGGGCACCCAGATTCGCGGCCCTATCGGGGAGGAAGATGAGCTGGAGTACAGTACACATGTCGTTGACGACAGGTTGCTTGAGATGTCTAAAAAAATAGGCATCAGCCCCAGCTATCTGGATAAGATCAGATCCCTCATGGACAAAACCCGCAAAGACACCTTTGACACTTCGGACTTTGCTGCCTGCCTTGGAATTGGCGAGCGCAGTGCTCGAAGAGTCTTAAAAAAGTTCTTGGACAGTGGTTTTGCTGAAATCAACGGCAGGGAAGTGGCAAACCAGGTAGGCCGTCCCAAAAAGATGGTCCGCCTGCTGATTTAGAGGAATCTGATTTTTTCGGCGCATTTTCGGACACATTTATGTCGTGTCCGAAAAAAATTCAAGGCCTTGCCTGCAAAGGCATTTTGTTAACCAACTTTCCGGCTGCCCAGTGCAGCCAGCATCAGTGGAGTGTTTTATGAATGAAGCTGTGAAAAATGTTAAACTGCACCTTGTGGTTCTCGCTCTGGTTGTAGTTTCCGAACTCATAGGAATTATTACCTTTAAGGTCGGACCTGGTAAACTGGTCCTGCTGCCCATGTTGTATGCAATGTTTATCGGTATCTTCCTCGGACCCAAGTTCTGCAAGGTCGTTAAGGAGAAGGATATGGTTCAGGCCAGCACACTTGTAGGTCTTACCCTGCTCCTGCTCATGGCCCGTTACGGCACACTCGTAGGTCCGAAATTCTTTGAAATCCTCAAAGCCGGCCCTGCCCTGATTCTGCAGGAATTCGGTAACATTGCCACTTTGATTCTCGGTGTACCCATTGCCATGTACCTCGGACTGAAGCGTGAAGCCGTCGGCGCAGCGCATTCTATCGCACGTGAACCCAACGTAGCCCTTATCGGTGACATATACGGTCTCGACTCAGCAGAAGGACGCGGCGTAATGGGCGTATACATCTGCGGTACTGTTTTCGGAACCATCTTCTTCGGTCTGATGGCTTCTTTCCTTGCAGCCTTTGAAATCTTCCATCCCTATGCACTGGCAATGGCCTCCGGCGTAGGTAGCGCAAGTATGATGACTGCATCAGTTGGCAGCCTCAGTGCCGCATATCCGGCAATGGCTGAGCAGATTCAGGCTTTCGGTGTGGCAAGTAACACCCTCTCAGGAATCGACGGTGTATACATGTCCCTTATTCTGGCCCTGCCCATGTCCAACAAGCTCTACAACTATATTTACAAACTCAAATATAAAACTGCTCCGGAGGCCGTATAATGACTAAACAGCAGAACGTTATAGAATCCGCAGCCGTTCTCGTACTGGTAAGCATCATGGTTCTTATCGGTAACTATGTTGGCTTCAACAACAACATAGTGGAAGCCCTGCCCGGAATGGGCATCCTGCTCCTGCTCTGTGTAGCCGGTGTTGCCACCAACATGTTTGTATTCAAAAAAATCCCTTCTGTTCTCTTCGTCATCACTTACGGCGTAATTGTCAGCCTCCCGGGATTTCCCATGTCCGAAACCGTTAACGCATATGTAGCCAAAGTTCACTTTCTGGCTTTAACCACTCCAATCCTTGCATATGCGGGTGTTTCCATCGGTAAGGACCTTGAAACATTTAAGAAAAGCGGCTGGCGCATTGTCATCGTAAGTATCTTTGTCATGATCTCAACTTACATCGGCTCCGCTGCCATTGCCCAGAGCGTTCTCAAGTTCATGGGAGACATTTAAATGGCTTTGAATTCCGAAGTTCTTGCCCTTCTTGACGAAATGAAGGAACTCCGCCGCAATATCCACCGCAACCCGGAAATTGGACTGGAAACGGTGGAAACTGCAAAGCTTATCAAGTCCAAACTTGATGAATACGGTATTCCCTACTCAGATTGCGGTGTGAACTCTGTTGTAGCTGAAGTAAAGGGAGGAGAAGGCGACACAACCGTGGCCTTCCGTGTTGATTTCGATGCCCTTGAGATGGACGAAGAAAATGACTTCGACCACAAATCCCAAGTTGAAGGAAGGATGCACGCCTGTGGTCATGACGGACACTGCACCTCTCTGATCGCCCTTGCAGCCTACCTCTCCAAGAACCGTAATTTTAACGGCACAGTACTCCTACTTTTCCAGTCAGGAGAAGAAGGATACGAAGGAGCGCTCAAGGTTATCGAAGACGGGTTCTTTGATAAATACAAAGTGGACTACATGTTCGGATTCCATAACTGGCCCGGACTTGAAACCGGAAAAATTGCCGTTCACAACGGTGCCTGCATGGCTTCCGAAGACCGCTTTGAAATCTACGTGACCGGGAAAAGCGGACACGCTTCCATGCCTCACGTCAGCAACGAACCTTTTGCCGCTGTTGCGGATATCATCAAAGGGTTGCAGTCCATAATCGTCCGCAAGGTTCCTTCTCACGAACGCGGGGTAATTTCCATTACTCAGGTTCATGGAGGAAGCATGCGCAACGGTATCCCCGACCGTGTAATGGTTCAGGGTAACGTACGCACCTGCAACGAAGAGGTTCAGGATCTCATTGAAGAATCTATAGGTCAGGTAGCCAAAGGTGCTGCAACCATGTACGGAGTCAAAGCGGAACTGGATTATGTCCGCAAACACCCTGTACTGGTTAACTCAGTCCCTGAACTAGCCTTAAAAGCAGCAGAAAAGGTTGTCGGCGCGGAAAACGTCGTTACAGACATGGAGTCATCCATGGCTGCAGAAGACTACGCCTTCTTCATGCAGCACACCAAGGGATGTTATGTCTGGATCGGCAACGGTTTAGAGTCCGCCGCCCTGCACAACAGCAAATATGATTTCAACGATGAAATCCTGCCTGTTGCGGCAAGCTTCTTCATTGCCGTTATTGACGAGCTTCTGTAATAAAAAAGCGGGGCCCTCCACAGGCTCCGCTTTTCAAAACAGCTTGTCTAGTCGAAATTTTTTTTAAAGAATGTTATTCTCACGCAGCTCATTCATGACCTGCACCTTACTAAAAGGTTTTACTATATAACAACTGGCATATCCCTTAAAAAAGGCCTGACTGACATTTTTAGTGTCCTTCAAGGAAGTAATCATGACCAGCTTGAACTCATCCGGCCCGTCAACCTTCAGTTCCTTCTCCAGATCACGCAACTTCTTGGTCGCTTCATGACCGTCCATTTCAGGCATAAGAATATCCATAAACACCGTATCAAACGGGTCCTTGTCTTCATAAGCCTTCTTGTAAAGATCAATGGCATCAACTCCATTGAACACTGCCTCACACCGGGCATATGGTGAGAGCAATTTACTCAGGTACATGTGGACGGTTTCATCATCGTCAATAATTAGAAACCTCATATCCCCTCACTTAAACAGTATCAAAGTTAGGTATAGTTCAAGGCCTGCAATTTGTTTAATTTCTACTCTATACAATAAAATAAATAAAAAACCATAGCAACTTGAAATTCAAAAAAATACATCCATATTTGCTAACAGATCAACTATACCCTAATAATCTGCCAACATACTATTTTAAAACAAAAAACGCCGTCCCATAAAAGAGACGGCGTTTCAGATAGAACCATATTAAGGCTAGATATCAACGCCGTAGGCCTTGATGACCGCCATTCCACCCTGAGTGTTATGGACCTCTTCAAAACCGAGGGCATCAAGCATGATCTGAGCTTCATAGGAACGGCCACCGGTATTGCAGACCAGCACCAATTTCTTATCCTTGGGCAGCTCTTCGTACCTTCTGGGAATCTCACCCTGCGGAATATTGTGCCAGTGCTCAGGATACTTTTCGAGAAAAGGTTCGGCATCGGCTTTTTCACGAACATCAAGGAAGCAGTACTCACCGCCTTCACGTGCATCCCAATACTGGGCGAAAATATCTGGACCGTGACCATGGTTCATACCATTAATCGCGTTATCGGCCATGTTGGCGATAGCATTGAGAACGTCCATGGCGGAAGCAAACGGCGGGGAATAAGCAACTTCAAGGTTGCTGACATCTTCGATCTTGGGCTGGTATTTCATAATCGCAGCCACTGCGTTGATACGACCGACGAGAGCGTCGCCACCGGCAGAAATACCCTGAATACCGAGAACACGGCGGGTTGTCTGATCAACAACCATCTCAAGGGTCATCATGTCCTTTTCAGGATAGAAGTGAGCACGGTCAGCCATGATCAGCATGACGCTTATAGCATCAAATCCTGCCTGTTTGGCCGCGCCAAGGCTCATCCCGGTACCAGACATCGCCCGCTCAAAAATCTTAACGCACCAAGAACCGGCTGCCGCAGGAAAAATTTCCTTGCGACCGGCGAGGTTCCCGCCGATTATCCGGCCCTGCCTGTTAGCCATGGATCCCATGGGCAGGAACAGAGGTGAGCCGTCAACAGCGTTTTTGATAATTGCGCAGTCACCGCCGGAAAAAATCAGGGGATCTGAAGTACGCATGGTCTCATCAACCATAATACCGCCGCGCTCGCTGCACTCAAGACCGCATTCACGGGCAAGCTTATCATTGGGAATAACGCCTGCGGATATAATTACAATATCAGCTTCCACTTCACCGTCAGAGGTAATTACGCGCTCAACCTTGCCGTCACCTTCAATTCGGGAAACAGTCTGGCCGAGTTTGAAGGAAACACCCTCTTCTTCCATATGCCTCTGCCCCATCTTTGCCAGCACCGGGCTGCACATACGGGGCAGAATCTGGTCGAAAATTTCTACAACAGTGGTTTCAATACCCCACATATCGGAAAAAGCTTCAGCCATCTCAAGACCGATGAAACCGGCACCGACGACGACAGCTTTACCGTACTGGCCTTTGGTGATGCCTTCCTTGATCTTTTCAGCGTCATGCATGTTGCCGACATAGAAAACATTTTCAAGATCTTCACCGGGAAGCCCAAGCTTGCGGGGAGTGGCTCCGGTACCGATTACGAGTTGATCGTAATCAAGTACACTCTTTTCGCCTGTTTTCAGGTTTGTGATGTGAACCTGTTTGTTTTCACGGTCGATTTTGGTGGCTTCGGTGGAAGAAAGCACTTCCACGCCTTTGATGTCGTTGAAAAACGGCTCATCACGAACCATGTGGAAAGCGGTGGTACGAAGCTGGTTGGCTTCGGACACGTCTCCGGAGACAAAGTAAGGGATACCGCAACCGCCGTAGGAAAAAATTTCGTCCCTGTCGATCAGGGTAACGCGGGCATCCTGCCTGATTCTTTTATAGCGGCAGGCAGCTTTGGGACCAAGTGCAACAGCACCGATGACAACTACATGTTCTGACATGAACTGAACCTCTGTTTTGAGATTTACATAACTACTGAAAAGCCTCCAGATCAGTAGGGAAATTGTCTTTGGTCTACGAACTAATCATTTTAATGAATAAACGCAAGTAGCTTTGAAAAAGAAAAGCGGCAGCACTGATTAATCAGTGCTGCCGCTTTAATGAATCTAATATGAAAAAGCTTACTCTGCCTTGAACACTCCGGACTTGCCGCCTTCTTTGTAGACGAGTCTTACATCAGAGATAATTACATCCTTCTGTACGGCCTTGCACATGTCGTAAATGGTGGCACAGGCAACCTGAACGGCCACGAGCGCTTCCATTTCAACCCCGGTCTTACCGGTACAGCGGGCCTCGCCTTCAACTTCAATGGTCAGTTCGTCATCGTTAATTGCAAACCGCACATCAACGTAGCTGAGGGCAATAGGATGGCAGAGCGGAATAAGACGATGAGTTTCCTTTGCCCCCATGATGCCGGCAATCTTTGCAGAAGCAAGGGCGTCCCCTTTGGGAAGGGCCTGATGCTTAAGAAGATTGAAGGTCTCCTCATTGAGGATAACCCTTCCCTTGGCAATGGCAGTGCGCTTGGTGTCAGCCTTAGCGGCCACATCCACCATTGTCGCATTGCCTTCGGCATCAATGTGGGAAAACTCACTCATGCTACTCACCCATCACTTTATCTTTCGCTTTTTTAAAAAGCTTCTTAACTTTTTTCATGGGCTTCTCTTCATCAAGGGCTTCAAATTCCCTGAGAAGCTCTTCCTGCCTGCTGTTCAAGCCGGTCGGGGTCTTGACCTTAACTTCAACCAGCAGGTCTCCCTTATGGGAGCTGCCGAGGTAAGGAAGACCGAGCCCACGGAGCTGGAAGACCTCACCGGACTGGGTTCCCTTGGGAATGTCCATTTGAATGGGTTCATCCAGAGTAGGAACTTCGAGCTTGTATCCCAGCGCAGCCTGAACAAAAGTAATCTCAGTGCTCAGAACCAGATCCTGTCCCTGACGCTTGAAAACCTTGTCCGGCTCCACAGTGATAACCACATAAAGGTCACCGTGAGGGCCGCCGTTCATTCCGGCTTCACCTTCACCGCGCAGACGCAGGCGTGAGCCATTGTCCACACCGGCAGGAATACGCACATTCAGGTCTTTCTGCTTGCGCACATATCCGGCACCGCGACAGTCAGGACAAGGATCGGTAATAACCTTACCCCGTCCGTTACATGCGGGACAGGGAACGGAAATACGGAAAAAGCCCTGAGTCTGCTCTACAGCCCCCCTGCCGCCGCAGTGGGAGCAGGTCTCGGGAGAAGTTCCGGGAGCGGAACCGCTGCCATCGCAGGTGTCACAGGTATCGGTTACCGGGATATTCAGCTCAACTTCGGTTCCATTGGCTGCGTCACGGAAAGACACAGTCAGGTTGTAACGCAGGTCGGAACCGGCCTGCATGCGGTTTGCACCGCGACCACCGCCGCCAAAACCGAAAATATCGCCGAAGATATCGCCGAATGCACCGAAAATATCCTCGGAAGACTGGAATCCGCCAAATCCGCCGTTCATGCCTGCATGGCCGAAGCGGTCGTAACGGCTCCTTTTTTCAGGATCCCGCAGAACGTCATAAGCTTCAGCGGCTTCCTTGAATTTTTCTTCAGCTTCCGCATTACCCGGGTTACGGTCAGGGTGAAATTCCATGGCCTTCTTGCGATAGGCCCTTTTGATTTCCCCTTCCTGGGCTTCTCTGGAAACTTCTAAAACTTCATAATAACAACGTTTTGACATGACTTATTCGCTGCCGGGCTTTTTACCATCAGCAGTGTGGTAGCTCTCGGGGATAACCTTGGTAGCGGCAATCTCCCTGAGGGCGGTTACTATTTCTTTGTTTTTGGATTCAACAAGAGGAGTGTAACCTTCGCGGTACTGCTTCACTCTTTTAATGGCCATCTGGACAATAAGGAATCTGTTACCAACCTCAGCCAGACAATCTTCAACTGTGATTCTTGCCATGCGATCTCCAACACAATGGTTTTACCGGGTATTCCGGTTATTTTCTGAGAGGAATCTGGCCCTGAAGGTCTTCAAGCAGTTTGTCGGATACTGGATAGTATCCGCTGCCATCGCCTAAAGAGAGCCAGCATTGACCATCGGGCAGTTCAGGATCTGAATAAAAGGACACTTTAACAACGCGTGCGCCATTATCATCCATTAATTCCAAATCCATTACCTTTTCGGAAGTTTCCGAAAGGGAAGCCTTTGGTTCCGCCTCGAATTTTAATTCATTAAGTCGCCATAAGGACATGTCAATGCCCAGAAGCGGCTTTTTATCCTCAAAATTAATCCAACTCTTATCGGATTTGATTCCGGTAAAAGTCTGATTGCCCTGCACAACCCTAACAGATCCAAGCATTCCGGTAGCAATGGAGACAACATTCCGCTGCTGCATTGCAAAAGCTTGTTTATCCAATTGCTCGTAATGTTCTTTACTGAGAACCAGATATCCGCTCTGGGATGATGATCGGGCAAAATAAAATTTCTCTCCATCACCCGGTTCCAAAATTTCAAGGGTTTCAACCTTTTTACCGGATAATGAAATTTCAATATTTAAAAGAGTCCTGCTTTCCTTGTTCGGAATACCGGAAACAAGACCTTTCGCAGGCACCTCTAGCAAAGAGTGGAGAAAAAGATCCACTTCACTGCCACCAGCCTGCTTTCCCCCAAGGGAAGCGGGAAAAGAGAACATGAATGACCCGTCCTTACGGACCAGAGTCCATGAAAAAGAACCGCCATGCCCCAAAGAAATAGAAACAACCTCGTCCGGCTTTCCCGAAGCCAGATGCAGATTGTAATAATATTCGGCAGGAAACCCACACCGATTAACAAATTTTTCCCCAAGCAGAAAAAGACTGTCTTCTTCCTTGGAATTCAGCGCATAAAAGCCTTCACCGGAAGGGTCTTCAGAACCGACAGAAATAGCCAGCTCCTGTCCTCCACCGGCAGCTATACGCACCCGGGGAGCTTCAAAACCATATTCAGCCGGCACAGGATCCGCGATGCGGCCCATAAAACGCAGTGCTTTATCCTGAGCTAAAACATCAAGCAGAGAGTTTACTTTTTTCAGGTCAGCCTCAACCGTACCGTTCCAGCCATGCTGTACCACTCCCCAACCGTCAGTCCTGCGGACAAGGGAAAAACATTTCTCGCCCAATAAGCACACGTCAAGCCTGTCTACCTGCTCCTTATCAAGAACAGGCCAAACAGGCTCAGCTCGTTCAACCGGTTTTTTCGGCGAACTCAAATAAAAGGCTCCGCAAACAATGGAGACCAGAGTCAAAAATATAAAAAACCTTTTCAGCACAAACAGCACCTTGGGATTACTAGACTCACGACATTATTCAACAACGGAGCAATTTGCTAAAATAAGAGATATAAACTTGCATGTCAACCTATTTTAAGGCAGAATCCCCATCCCGTCGGTCTGGAATAGACAACGACGCTAATCTGGTATCAATAAATTATAAATACGAATTTTTCCACAACTTATTAGATAGATTTGGAGCAAGAAATGGCCAAATGGGGAAAACTGAGCTTTGCCCAGAAAAAATGCGTATCCACTGTAGGTATGCTCATGCAGAAGACCGAAATGGTCAACGATGGAGACCGTATCGGTATTGCCGTCTCCGGAGGCGTCGATAGCTTTGTGCTCATCCGCACCATGCTCATCCGGCAAGCCATCATACCATTTAATATAGAACTCATGGTCCTGCACGTTAACCCCGGATTTGTTCTCGACAGCCACTACCCTCTTTCAGACTGGTGCCGTGAAAACGGCGTCGCCTCCCACATCGAGCTTACCGACTACGGACCAAGAGCACACGGACCTGAAAACCAAAAAAAATCTGCATGTTTTTATTGCAGCCGTTTGAGGCGCAAAAGGCTATTCGAACTGTGTGACCAATACAATCTGACCCACCTCGCTCTCGGACACACTGCGGACGATCTGGTAACTACATTTCACATGAACATGCTCCAGAACGGACGGGTTGAAGGACTATCTGCCAATGAATCTTTTTTTCAAGGAAAACTGCAAGTTATCCGCCCGACGCTAATGCTTGAAAAGAAATATATCAAAGCGGCAGCACGTCAGTGGGAACTCCCCATCTGGAACAACAAATGCCCCTCCAATGACAACACCAAGCGCAGTGAAATCAACAACTGGCTGGAAGAAGAATGGCGAAAAATGCCCGGCTCCAGAAACAACACCTTCAATGCTTTAAGACGCTGGCAGCTTGACTTAAACATAAAAACATCTTAAAAATTTTTCAAATTTATTGCGCCTGTTAACCAGAGACATATTTAACGTCATAATAAGCAAGGCCAAAAACGAATCATGCTATCAAAAAAATACCACGTAGTTATATTTAAAAACCCCTGCGACAATGCCCGCAAATTTCAGCTCCGCGGCTGGATATTCTTTTTTATCTTTGCCCTTATCGCAGGCTTAGCCGGAGGAAACGTATACCTCTGGAAGTATTACCAAAGTTATTCCGGTCTGGAAAAGAATCTGGCCCGTGCCGAGAAGGCTGTCCAGGAACAAAAGGCTCAGCTCATCTCTCTTTCACAGAAGATGCAGAACATTTCGCAGGACCTTGACCGGGTCCATAACTTTGACTCCAAATTACGCGTTATGATCAACCTTGACCAAGGCAATGTTCAAAACGTAGCCCCCAAGGGGGGATCAACCGGAGCAGATTTTTCCAACAGCTACCTGCCGCTGTACAGACAGGAACTGCTTGTCCGCAAAATGCACGACTTCCTCGCCCAGCTCAGCACAGAAGCGAAACTGGAAGAAGTCCGCCAGCAGGAAATCATCCACTCCATGCGCTCCAAACAGGATGCCTTGGATGCAACCCCGTCCATCTGGCCGGCTGAAGGCTGGGTAACTTCTCCTTTCGGATGGAGAAGCTCTCCTTTTACCGGAAAGCGTGAATACCACAAAGGTATTGATATTTCCTGCCCCACTGGAACCCCCATCTACGCTCCGGCCAAAGGAACCATCTCCTTTTCCGGCGTTCAGGGAGGCTACGGTAAGCTAGTAAAAATCAACCATGGGGCCAACCTTTCCACCCGCTACGGGCACATGAAACAGCCCATAGTGAAGAAAGGACAGGAGGTAACCCGTGGCGAACTTATCGGTTATGCAGGTAACACCGGACGTTCCACCGGCCCGCACGTTCACTATGAGGTAAGACTCGGCGGAGTTCCGGTAAACCCCATGCGTTACATACTTAACTAAGCCGCAGCAAAATTAGATTCCAAGGTCCGTAAAGCCAAAACTTTACGGACCTTTTTTATTGGATTTGTTAAAAAAATTTACATATATGACCAACCGGGCTTTGCTCTCCACGATTCTTAATGATAATAGAGCGTAAAGAATGGGTCCTGATTTTGCAGACCCGTCTAAAACGAGGACAGCATGACTTTTTTTAATTTCAATCCCAGTGATCTGATGAGCTTTTATCTTACCCTATTCAGGGTGAGTATCGTGCTGTTTTTGCTGCCTTTCTTTGGAGGAAACTCCATTCCCAAAACAGTTAAGGCCGCTCTGACCATTGTTTTGACACTTGGAATCTGGCCCCACGTAACCTTCGATGGTAGCCTCATGCCGGCAAGCCCTTACAATATTGCCCTCATGATTCTGGGAGAAATGGTACTGGGCCTGGTGATGGGAATAGCTGTTCATGTAATGTTTGCCGCCATCCAAACCGGCGGTAACCTCATCGGGGTACAGATGGGATTTTCCATGGTTAACGTCCTCGACCCGCTGACAGGGACCAATGAGGCTGTCACCGCCCACTTCCTGTATATGTGTGCGATTCTGGTTTTCCTGAGCATCAACGGGCACCTTTACCTGATGTCGGCCATGGTGGAGAGCTTTAAATACATTCCACCGGGGCAGATCTTCATCTCCTCCACCTTGACCAGCCAAATAATGTCTATTTCCAAGGACTTATTCGTTCTGGCTGTTAAAGTAGCATCGCCCATCATCGCGACCATCTTCGTTGTCGACCTCGGTCTTGCCTTGATCAGTAAAATGGCTCCGCAGATGAACGTTCTTATGCTCGGCTTCCCTCTCAAAATTTTAGCAGGCTTCTTTGTCTTAAGTCTTGTATTCACAGTCCTCTCCCTACATGTGGGAGAATTTGTGGCAGACATGCCCAAATATTTATTAAGCATAATCAAAGCCGGCAGCCCACCGGCCCTGCCAATCGGTAACTAGGAGGAGCTGAATGGCTAAAGATCCTAGCAAAACTGAGAAGGCGACACCCAAACGAATAAACAAGGCTCGAAAAGACGGGAGCGTCGCCAAAGGGGAAGAGATGGGCAAAATAATGACCCTTATCGCAGGAGTACTCTGCCTGCGGGTCATTATGGACATGTACTATGAGCAATTCTATGAAATATTCCATTGGTTCTTAACCAAAGGAATATTCATTGATTTAGATAAACAATCTGTTTACCAGCTTTTTCAATGGTGCTCACAAAAACTGGCTCTCATACTACTGCCGCTATTCCTGTTTATCGCCTTTATAGCCTTTCTTGTCCTGCGCCTTCAGGTAGGCAAATTATGGACCACTAAGGTATTCAAACCAAAATTCTCAAAGATGTTCAATCTTGTTCAAGGATTGAAACGGCTTATGTTCAACGTAAAAACAGTGATTCGACTCGTCAAGAGCATGCTTTTCGCTGTCATAGTTGGAATTGCCCCTTACATAGTCATCAAAAATGAAGTTGGAAATTTCCTGCCTCTTTTTTATTCCAGCGCCCATGAACTGGGTATATACATGCTGCAGATCGGCTATAAAATGGTCACCTATACAATGCTGCCAATGCTCGTCCTTGCTTTGGCGGACCTCTGGTATCAACGCTGGAATTATCAAGAAGAGATGAAAATGAGCAAAGACGAAGTAAAGGACGAACGTAAACAGGCTGAAGGTGACCCGACGATCAAGCAACAACAGAAGCAAAAAATGATGGCAATCCTCCAGCAACGCATGATGGCGGAGGTGCCTAAAGCGGACGTGGTCATCACCAACCCTACCCACTACGCCATTGCCTTGAAGTATGATCCTATGGTAGCCCCAGCACCGTTGGTCCTTGCCAAAGGGATGAACAAAGTTGCGGAGCGAATCAAGGAAGTTGCCCGCGAAAACAAAGTACCGATCCGTGAGAACAAGCCTTTGGCACAGGCCTTGTATAAACAGGTTGAGATCGGTGACATCATTCCGGAAGAACTCTATAAGGCTGTTGCGGCGATACTTGCCAAATTGAACAAATTTACCCGCAGATAAAGGCCTGAGCACCTCTTCCGGTGAGCCGAAAGACCACCAGAAAACAACCTGAAAGGGGTGTCAAAATCATGGCCGAAACAAAATCGATAAATTATCAAAAATTTGCCAAGCAGGGCGATATTCTTCTCGCGGGCGGCGTTGTAGTTATTCTCTTCGTTATGCTCATCCCCCTGCCGACAATATTTATCGACTTCATGCTCAGTGTAAGTATTTCACTGGGACTGGTAATCCTGATTACATCCATGTTCCTGCAGTCACCCCTTGAATTTTCAATTTTCCCTTCACTTCTGCTGGTAACCACCCTGCTCAGGCTGGCTCTTAACGTAGCGACAACACGTGCCATCCTTCTCCACGGAGATGAAGGTACATCTGCCGCGGGTAGCGTTATCCAGAGTTTCGGTGAATTTGTTGTCGGTGGCAACTACGTCATCGGTATTGTAATTTTCATGATCCTGTTCATCCTGAACAAAACCGTTATCGTACAGGGTACTACCCGTATTGCTGAAGTTGCTGCAAGGTTCACTCTTGACGCAATGCCCGGTAAACAGATGGCGATTGAAGCTGACCTCAACTCCGGCCTAATCGATGAAGATGAAGCACGTTCCCAGCGACTTAATCTGCGCCGCGAGTCAGACTTTTACGGTGCCATGGACGGTGCCGGTAAGTTCGTACAGGGGGACGTTAACGCAGGTATGCTCATCACCGCCATCAACATCATCGGCGGAATCCTTATCGGTGTCCTGCAGAAAGGAATGCACTGGACCGACGCAGCCCAGACCTACACCCTGCTGACCATCGGTGACGGTCTGGTATCAACCATCCCTTCACTGATCATCTCCACATCCGCCGGTATCATTGTTTCCCGTGCAGCCGCAGAAGCTAAGATGGGTGAAGAATTCATCGGGCAGCTTACTTTTCATTCCCGTGCACTCAAGCTGGTATCCATCATCCTTGTTGTATTCGGAATCGTCCCCGGTATGCCCACCATTCCTTTCCTCTGCCTTGCAGGGATCGTTTATGGAGTATCTTTGCTCGGACGCGATGTAGAGGCCGAAGAACAGGAAACCGAAGCAAAAGCACAGAAAGCAAAGTCAGAACAGCCTTCTCTGGACAGCCCGGAAGAAGTTCAGGCACTGCTGCCTCTCGACTCTCTCGAACTGGAAGTTGGCTACGGACTCATCCCGCTTGTCGACGAAGAACAGAGTGGAAACCTGCTCTCACGCATCCGCTCCATCCGCCGCCAGTACGCTCTGGATATGGGTGTCATTATCCCGTCACTGCACCTGCGTGACAACCTGCAGCTCAAGCCCGGTGAATACCGCGTAATCATCAAAGGCAACGCTGTGGCCTCTGCTGAAATCCTCATCGACCACCAGCTGGCCATGGACCCGGGTGACGCCAAACACAGAATTAAGGGAATTGAAACAGTCGAGCCTGCATTCAACCTTCCTGCTATCTGGATTCCTGATACCCAGAAGGAAGAAGCAATGCTTGCCGGATACACAGTTGTCGATCCTTCGACAGTTATCGCTACTCACCTTACCGAAGTATTCCGCCGCAACCTCGGTGAATTCCTCGGCAGACAGGAAACACAGGATCTGCTGGACAACCTCTCCAAACGCGCTCCAAAGGCTGTTGAAGACCTCGTTCCCAACATCCTTTCCCTCGGTGCGGTTCAGAAGGTGCTCCAGAACCTTGTTCGCGAAAACGTATCTATCCGTGACCTGCTGACTATTGTTGAAGCAATGGCTGACTACGGTCCATCCATTCAGGACCCGAACCAGCTGACAGAATACGTCCGCTCTCACATGAGCAGGACCATTATCAAGCCTTACCTTGCAAGTGACGGAAGCCTGCCCATCATGACCTTCGGCCCCAATGTTGATGCCAAGCTCAATGACGCGGTGCGCTCATCTGAAAACGGCGGTTTTCTGGCCCTTGATCCCGGCAGTGCCCAGCAGCTCATCCAAAGCGTCAATGCGACCGCTGAAGGTGTACTGGAAACTGACGGTCAACCAGTCCTCTTGTGTACTCCTCAGCTGAGAAGTCACTTGGCACAACTGATGGTACGCTTCTTGCCTACAATTCCTGTAATATCGCAGGCCGAGATTCCTGCGAGTGTGAGAATCATGTCTGCGGGTATCGTAGAGTTCTAAAAAGGTTGGTAATATGCGGGTAAAAACATTCAGAGGAAGCAGCACAGCAGCAGTCTTCGCCGAAATCAAAGCGGAATTCGGTGACAACGCCGTCATCCTCAGCAACAAATCAGTTGAAGAGGACGGCCGCAAGATCCATGAGATCATGGTCGGCGTTGACGGTCAGGAAGAAGCTGTTCCGGCTCAGGAAACAAGGGACGAAGTCATTGATGCCGCAATGAACAACATACCGGACTGGAATCAGGAATGGAACCAGATCAAGGGACACATGATGGCCCTGCTGAAGCCGCAGATGAACCTGAACCTTCTTGCACCCCGCCAGCGCCTCGCACTGGAATATCTTGAGCGGGAAGGTGTTGAAAACAAGGTCATCCTTGATCTCTTCCAACAGCTTCGCGGCGATAAATCCAAAGCAATACTGCCGGAACTGGAAAAAATAGTTCCTGTCCGTGCATTGGACTCAAAAAATTGGCCCCAAAAATTTCAAGCCCTCGCCGGACCGCACGGCGCAGGCAAAACCTCCACTATTATCCGCCTCGCACTTAAGGAAAAGAAAGAGAACCCTACAGCACGCATCTGTCTTGCCTCGGCAGATCAGGGACAGGGCAAGGGACGTCTTGTCCTGCGTCACTATGCCGACCTTTCCGGACTCGAATTCAGGGAATTGGCCAACCGCGAAGATTTCGCCATGCTTATCGGTGAAAGCCGGAAATTTGATAGAGTCTTCATCGATCTGCCCGGCCTAGCCGGGAATGCAGAACTTGAAGGCTGGCTGTCAGCTTGCGGCATGCACGGTCCCTACGATCTGGCTGTGCATCTGGTTCTGAACCCATACTACGCTCCGGCACAGTACACCGCCTTTCTTAAAAAATTCCAATCCTCCAAAGTTAAAAGCCTCATCTGGACCAAACTTGATGAAGCCTGCAACTACGGAGCACTGGTCAACACTTCTTATGAAAGCGGTCTTCCGGTATCCCTGTTGTCTTACGGATCAGGATTGAGAAACAGCATGAAGCCGGCCTGTGAAAAAGACTTCTGGAGACTGGTCTTCAAACATCAGCTTCCCGTGCTGGAAAAAATGAAATTCGCTAAAGCGGTTTAACCGTCTTTTCCCCAAAAAAATAAGATAAATCAGGCACAATATTCGTTGCATAAAAATCGCTGGCAACGTAAACAGTATAGATAAATAAGAACAGGGTGATACAAATGAATTCCAATCTTCCCATGGTATTTTCAGTAACCTCCGGCAAGGGGGGCGTAGGCAAGACGAACATTTCCGTGAACTTGGCCTACAACTTAAGCCGCATGGGCAAGAAAGTCTTGTTACTGGATGCTGACCTCGGCCTCGCCAACGTCGACGTCCTGTTGGGCATTGCTCCCAAATACAACCTTTTCCACCTCTTTCACGAAGGAACCGGTATCAGGGAAGTTCTGCATAAGACCGAATACGGATTCGACATCCTCCCAGCTTCTTCCGGCGTAAGTGATATGGTATCCCTTTCTACCGGCCAGAAGCTGGATCTTCTGGAAGCAATGGACCACCTTGAAGAAGAAATTGACTACCTCATCGTTGATACCGGTGCAGGAATCAACGACAACGTTCTCTATTTCAACCTTGCTGTTCAGGAACGCCTTCTGGTACTGACACCGGAACCAACCTCACTAACTGACGCATATGCGCTTATTAAAGTCATGAAATTGCATCATGGGGTTGACAAATTCAAGGTTCTGGTAAACATGGCTCCTGACATAAAAGGAGCCAAGGAAGTTTTCAAGAAACTCTATATGGCCTGTGACCATTTCCTTAGCGGAGTTTCCCTGGATCTGGTGGGAGTAATCCCCCGCGATCCCAACATGAGGAATGCTGTAATCAAACAGACTCCCCTGTGTAAGATTGCACCTTCAAGCCCGGCTTGTACCCAGATTGCTGAAACCGCTAAAAGAATAACCAAATGGAAAGCGACATCCGAGCTAGATGGTAATATCAAGTTCTTCTGGAAAAAACTCCTCTTCCAAGAACAGTCCGTGGCTTAATTTAGAGTCCGGAAATACTGGTTGGGAAGATTTTTCGCCCGCAGATCAAGAGGCGATAGTACGGCATTACTCTCCGAAAATCCGTATTATCGCACTCCGTATGAAATCCAAGCTCCCGCAGAACGTGGAGTTGGGAGAGCTTATCAGTGCCGGAAGTTTAGGGCTTGTAGAATCTCTTGGTAAATTTCGCCCTGAACTAAAAATCAAGTTCGAAACCTATGCTGAAAACCGCATCAAAGGCGCCATGCTCGATGAATTGAGACGCATGGACTGGTTTTCACGCGGACTGCGCCAAAAAGTTAAGACTATAGAGACCTGCATACGCGAAATTGAACACGAAACTGGCGAAAAGCCCACCAGTGCTCAGCTTGAAGAGGCCACCGGATTTTCCGCCAAGGAAGTCCAGCAGGGACTCGAAGCCCTTCAAAATCAGCTTTGCGTAAATCTAGACGCATTTAACGACAATATTCCGAACAACAAAGATTCCCAGCTTGAAGATGAGCCGTTCCAGTCTGCTGTTTTTCAAGAAACAGTAGACAAGGTAGCTGATCTGATTGATAATTTGACGCCGAGAGAAAAACTGGTATTATCTCTGTACTACGGGGAGGAACTCAATATGAAAGAGACTTCCGAAGTAATGGATATTACAGAAGGCAGGGTATCCCAGCTGCATTCTCAGGCCTTGAAAAAATTGAGACAAATGTTCCACGATAAATATTCTACGGAACCTTAAGGAGAAATAAATGGCGATTAATTACTCTATGAAAGTTCTTGTTGTGGATGACTTCGCAACTATGCGGCGTATCATTAAAAACATCCTCCGCCAGATCGGCTTCACCAACATCGTGGAGGCTGACGACGGAACAACTGCCTGGGAAACACTGAATAAAGATGACAGCATCCAATTCATCGTTTCCGACTGGAACATGCCTCAGATGACCGGCATTGAACTGCTGCGTAAGGTAAGAGCCAGTGAAGAATTCGCCGATATTCCTTTCCTGATGGTTACTGCAGAAGCACAGCAGGAGAACATCATTGAGGCTGTTCAGGCCAAGGTTTCCAACTACATTGTTAAACCTTTCACCCCTGACACTCTCGGCCAGAAAATCAACAAGATTTTTGAATAAGAATTCCGGTTCAGCGGACACGTACCGACATGTCCGCTGAACCATATTTCAGGCGGCAGCTAAGGCCGATCCGCCCGGAACCTTGTCGATCAGGATACGTGCATGCTCTTCCTCGCAGTTGATGATATTGATGACTCTGAATCCGGGGAAGATACTCAATCTTCAGCCCCTGCCAGCAAGGCAGCTCAAAAGGTAGAGCTGGACCTTGACGATGCGCCTTTCCTTGAAGATGAGGACGAGGAAGACGATATTCCGGCGGATGAACCGGAAGAACTGGAAGCTCTTGAAGAAAAACCAGTTGAAAAAAAATCCAAAAACAAACTTTTCATTTTCATCGGAATCGGAATTATTATACTCCTGCTTGTAGCGATTCTGGTTAAACTTTTCTTTTTCGACTCCCCCCCACCGCCCCCCAAGGAAGAAACCGCTGTTGAAGAAACAGTGGAAGAAATTCCTATGGAAGTTCCCAAAGACACTCCGCCGCCTCCACCGGCTGAGCCAGGTGTCACCCTGCTGCGCATGGACCCTTTCTGGATTGAGCAGACAGATAAAGACAAGCGTACAAGATTTCTCATCGCCCGCTTTGCCATGACAACAACTGACGAACGTGTTGTTGCAGAATATGGACGCAAGACTCTTATCCTGCGCGACGCGGTCTATTTTTACCTCAAAAATAAAGATTTACAGTTTTTAGCCGATGAGAAGAATGTAGAGAAACTGAAAAAAGACCTGCTCATGGTAATCAACCAATACATTGTGGCAGGCGAATTTGAGAAAATCCTGTTTGAGGAGTATCTCGTGAGGTAAGAATCATGCCCGGTCCTGTGGATATGCCCCTGATCATTTCGCAGCTTGCGAATGTCCAGAAGATTTCCAACTCTGAAGTAACCAAATCCGGTCTTCAGCAGACCCTCATGATCAATCCCGAAGAACAGGAAAAGAATAAAGACGCTCAGAAACAGATCCAGAAAACTGAAAAAGATGAAGCCGCGATATCTGTGCGCGACGATAGCGGCAGCAGGGGTGGACGGCAGCATTTCAAGCGTAAGAGACAAAAAGAAGACGAAGAACCTGAAGAAGAAACCCCGACCAAAGAATCTCCGTGGTCCGGCAACATAATCAATGTAAAGATATAAGTTAGCGCACCTATTGCCCTTCTCCTGCAAACAGGGCAAACTGTTATGTATTCAATGAACCTCTACCTTATCAAATTATGACTGTATTACTTCTCATTTTCTTTTCCATAACAGAGATATCCCTGCTTATTGCCGTAATCTTTTTTTTCCTCAGGCTGCGCAAGTCCGAGGAACTTGTCACCCAGCTGCAGGCTAAGCAGGAGGAATTCGTCAAGAAACTCCAGTTTAACACTCAGCTAGAGAACGAGATGATGAACACTTTTGCCGAACGGCAAGAAGAGCTGGCTCAGCTGGATATGATGCTGGACCGCAAATCCAAGAAGCTCAAAAAGATACTATCTCAGGCTGAAGAATTCTCGCGTTCACCGCAGTTCCTGCGCCAGATCATCCTTACAGGCCACAAAGAAGGAAAGCCTGTCAGCAGACTAGCTAAGGCCACAGGACTATCCATTGAAGAAGTAGAGCTGATTATTGATCAGCACAGCTAAGCTATCATGAAAATTTCAAGATATGGCAGCCGTGGCTTTGGCGGAGGCGGCAGCAAATCATCGGCACGCTCTGCCATGTTTCGCAAGAGATTTTCTATTGGAGATATCCTGCAAGGTAAGCTGATCAAATGGTATCAGCCCAAACTCGGCTGGGTAATTATTGAAGACATGGAACTGCTTGCCAACATCCAGACCAATGCTGCTCCCGGTGCCATTCTCACTTTTCATGTCCAGCAACTTTACCCGGACATAATCCTCAAAGAGATCAACCCTGACCACCTCAACAGTCAGGGTACATACATAAATCCGTCAGAGATCACCCGTGAATTTGTCAGTAGCCGGGCAACATTCCAATCGCAAGCCAATTCCATCTTCAATAAACTCAATGAAGAGAAAATTAGCTACGCAAATAACCGGAAAGAACGCTTTTTTGAACTGTTGAAAGATGATGTTAAAACCGCCGTAATTTTTTTTAAAACCCTTGGATGTGCCGCAAAACTGAATTCAGTTTTAAAATCAACAAAGCTCTATTACATGCCGTGGCTCGTTCCCTGCGGGATCAATCAGGAAATAGTAATCAAAACCAGAACCGATATCGCGAATCCTGACAATTCATTCTACGAGCTGTTGTTTTCACTGGACTTGCCCCCATCAGTTCCTACCCGACTTAAAGTCATGTACAAAAAACCGCAATGCGGATTCAAACTGCTTGCTGACGACCCACGCATAAAGGCTCTGCTCGAACCAAAATTCAAGGGAGATTTCCCCGAATTTCTCGCCACGGAACACATACCGCCACACAATGCAGGCGGAATTCTGGCAGAACTGTTCTCCGGCTAATCCTTCTCTACTTTAAAAGCTGCAACTTCCTCCTCAAGGCTGGCAACAGAACTTGAAAGCTGCTCTGTAATTGACACGAATTCTGTCAGGGCGTCTTTAGTCTGAATGGAAGTCTCACTGAGCTGGATCATAGCTTTACTTATTTGTTCGGCCCCCTCACTCTGATTCTGCATACCTTCGTTCACAGATTCAAAACGCGGCGTCAGGGTCTGAACCTGATTTACAACCCCGGTAATCCCATCCCCAAGCAATGCCACATTGCTGACTCCGTTCTCAACCTGCTTGCGGAACTTATCCATTTCCATGACCCCGGCAGAAACAGCGGAAAGCATCTCAGCCACAATCTTTTCAATATCAAGGGTGGACATGGCGGTCTGGTCGGCAAGTTTACGAATTTCACGGGCTACAACTGAAAATCCCTGACCGAACTCCCCGGCCTTTTCTGCTTCAATTGCAGCATTCAAGGACAGCAGATTAATCTGCTCCGAAATCTTGGAAATAGAAGTAACCACCGAACTGATGTTTGCGGCTTTGGAGTTGATAACCGAAAGCTTGGAAAAAATACCGCCGGATGCATCACGCATTGCATCCATGGTCACACCCATCTCACCAAGATCACGGACCCCTTGCGCCGCCAGCTCACCTGTTGAGACGGCAACAGCGGTGGATTCATTCATGGTCCGGGCCAGTTCCTGCGAAGTAGCGGAAATCTCACGGGACGAGCTACCCAGTTCCTGAGTAGCGGCGGCCTGATTCTCTACTGCCGCTTCAAGCTGATTGATGGCGGTACCGAGCTTCAAGGCTGAGCCGGTAACCTGATCTCCAGACCTCTGCACCTGACTGACCAACGAATTCAACGTAAGCAACATGGTGTGGATGGACTTCACAAGATGATCCACCTCATCAAAACGTTTTTCTTTTCCAGTCTCAAAAGAATCCACGACCTTCTTCAGGTGCCCTTTATCCGTGGCCATGGCAAAAACTTTCTTGGCTTCTCGCAGATCCCCTTTAGATACATGGTGTGCTACCTTAGAAACACTTCGGATGGGCAGACAGATTCTGCGGATCACATAATAAATTACTCCGATGGTCAGCAGCAGAATGATGAAGCTGATTGCGCCCTGCTTTAAAATCAAATCCTCTACAGGAGCGAAAATTTCCTGCGTAGGCACTGTTGAAGCTACGTACCAGCCCAAGGGGGCAAAATAACGAACGTAGGATTGACGCTCAACGATTTCACCATCTTGACGACGCACACGATAATCAAGCCGCCAATCGCCAAGTTTGCCGACCTCTTTAAGGTCATGCATTAAAGAATTGCCGGTATCCAAATTCAAGGTTTTGGCAAAATCAGGCCCCGCACCCAAAGGCGGGACAAGCACATTCTTATTGTTGTCAAAAATAAAAAGGCGTCCGGTTTCTGCCAGCCTGATTTGTGAAAACCCCTTGCGCATATCGCGAATAAGGTCCTGTTTCTGGTTTTCAACCGCTCCTTCAATATCATCTACATAAGCTCCGGTACCGATAATCCATCCCCATTTCGGAAAACCTTTAACGTATAAAATCTTTGAAATCGGTTCACTCTCACCCAATCTTGTCCACAGAAGATGTACAAAACCGCCGCCTTCACGTGTGGCCCTCCGAATCATATCAGGACCATAGGCATAACCATTTTTATCAACACCCTTTGATAAATCACGACCTTCAAGGGAACGGTCCGGGTGAGCCAGAGCTTTTAACTTATCTGTATAAATGAAGAAATAATCATTGTTGAAATATCTTGTATTACGGGCAAGCTTGAATGCTGCTTCCTTGGCTTCCTTTTCGCTCAGCTCTCCGGCCTTGTACAGTTCATAAAAACTGCCGACTTGCGAGAGAAAAATCGTCATTGCATCTTTAACTGCCTGCTTGCGGTCCTGAAAGGCATGTTTGCGATAACGGTCAAGAGCCTGATGACCTTCCTGCAGATAGAGCATCCCGACCCTGATAGTATTCCGGGCTGTCCTTCCTTGAAAATCCGCCATATCCTCTTCCAGAGTTGAACTCGTAAAGACAAGCGTGACAATGGAGGAAGCAATAACAACGGCTGCAACTATATATGAAATTCTAGTACTGATTGACCGGAACATGAATTCTCCTTCAAATATGAAAACACCTACAGGCTATTGAAATCAATACAGCCATTTTTACCCCTGCATACACTGTAGTCAAGCCTGTCCCATAAATATCTGCATAACAGCAAAAAAAAGACCCACCAAAATGGCGGGTCATAAAATACTTACTAGCAGATCGCTGACTAAGCTGGTGCAGGAACTGCTTCCGGAGAAAGCGGTGCAAAAACTTTTTCTTCAGCCTTCCCAACTGCAGGTGCAAGCACGCGCTCTTCAAGATAATCAACTGCATTTTCATGCACATATCTCAAGAATGCATTATTCAAAGCATGACCGGAAGCGTAAACTTCAAAACGTCCCTGCAACGGAGCTTCAAGAACAGCCATATCGCCGATAAAATCCAGCATTTTGTGTCTTACAAACTCATCAGCAAAGCGGAGACCGCCGTCATTCAGGATGCCGTAGTCATCAAGAACAACTGCATTATCAAGAGAACCGCCAAGAGCAAGCCCGTTGGCATGCAGATATTCAACTTCCTTCAGAAAACCGAAAGTTCTGGCTTTTGCCAGTTCATCCATAAAAACATCAGGAGTAATTTCAAGGGAGAGAGTCTGTTTGCCGATCTGGGGATGTTCAAAATCAATTGTGTAATCAATGGCAAATCCGTCATGGGGAAAAGCCCTGACATACTTGCCGTCCTGCTCGAAATTAATAGACTTGGTCACGGCAAGAACCTTGCGGGGCTTGGAAAGCTCGCGAACTCCGGCCTGACGGAGCAGATATACAAAAGGCCCGGCACTGCCGTCCATAATGGGCAGCTCATTACCTCTTACTTCAACATGAATGTTGTCGACACCCATCCCGCGTACAGCGGCGAAAAGGTGCTCGACAGTGGAAACAGAATCCTGCCCGTTACCAATGGTAGTGGCAAGTCCGGTGGCTACAACCAGATTAGGATTGGGAGTGATAAAAGAGCTTCCGGAACCGGTGTGAACTGAAAAAAGAATACCGGTATCTGCTACAGCAGGCCTGAGTACGATTTCCACCTGCTTACCGCTGTGAAGACCAATACCCTTGCATCTTACTGTATTTTGAATAGTTGTTTGTAGCATATTATCTCCTGTTGCCCCTACTTACAGCAAATAATATGCCATCTCTAGCGAACAGCATAAATTACTATCTTTATTGTATTTTTAGGTCGTGAAAAACCTCACAACCCCTAACTAGTTGTATTTTTACAACAACACAAAACATACATTGTGGTTTTTTTGCAAACATGCAGCAAAGCTATCTCTTTTTTGCCACAACGATCCGGTCATGCTCAGAAAGGTCTTTTTGAACCTCAACACAACCGGAAAACTCCGTGCAGGAGTCAAAAATATTATGCGCAACCGTTCCCTGAAGATAACCTATCTCCATAAAAACTGTTCCGCCCTGTTTAAGAGCACTGGCAATACGCGGAGCACTGCCCTTGATATCTTCATCCCCGTCAGGTCCGCTGACCAGCGCTGACACCGGCTCAAATTCGGCAACTTCATAGCTGATCTCATCCAGTTCCGCTTCACAAAGATAAGGCGGATTGGCCAAGATCAAATCAAACTTAGTATCAGCCAGCAAAGGCTCATTAAAATCTGCCCTTACAAAAAGCACACGATCTGCAACATCATGAAGCCGTGCATTCTCCCGCGCAATCAGCAAAGCTGCAGGACTGAGATCGAGAGCAATTCCACGAGCCTTAGGAAACAGCTTCGCCACAGTTACGGCCAGAATTCCGGATCCGGTACCGAAATCAGCAAACATAAATTCATCGTCCGCGCTGAAAAGATGCTGCACCTTCTCGACAATCTCCTCAGTCTCAGGACGCGGAATAAGTACGCCGGGACCGACCTTGAAATCAAAGCCGAAAAACTCTTTTACGCCGAGAATGTAAGCAGCAGGTTCACCCTTGGCACGACGCTCCACCAGAGTCTCAAATTCAGCAATCTTTTCTGGCACAACTAAACTTTCCAACTCCATGATAAGCTGTACGCGGTTCAGCTCAAAAACCTTCTCCGCAAACAGCTGTGCAGACAAAGCAGGAGAATCAACACCGGCATTACTGAGCTGCGCAGTCGCCCTAGAAAGAACTTCTTTTAATTTTTGACCAGCCAAACCTTATCTCCAGAAATAAAAAGAGCGGGATATTTCGAAAAATATCCCGCTCGAATATTCTAAACTAAAAAACTAACCGTCCTGAGCCTGCTGCTTCAGGGCTTCAGACTGGTAGTGACTGATAAGGGATTCAACAAGTTCTTTCATATCCCCTTCGATCACAGCATCCAGTTTGTAGAGGGTCAGGTTGATACGGTGATCGGTCACCCTGCCCTGCGGAAAGTTGTAAGTACGGATACGTTCGGAACGGTCACCGGAACCAACCTGAGCGCGACGCTGCTCAGCCATTTCCGCATGCTGCTTATCCTGCTCGGCCTGCAGAAGACGGGAGCAAAGAACCTTCATTGCCTTGGCCTTGTTCTTATGCTGGGACTTTTCGTCCTGGCAGATAACAACCAATCCGGTGGGAAGGTGGGTAATGCGGATAGCGGAGTCAGTGGTGTTAACGGACTGACCGCCGGGACCGGAAGCACGGAAAACGTCGATGCGCAGATCTTCGTTACGCACCTGAACGTCAACTTCCTCAGCTTCAGGCATAATCGCCACAGTAGCTGCAGAAGTGTGAATACGGCCCTGAGTTTCGGTTGCAGGCACACGCTGAACACGGTGGGTACCGGACTCGTACTTCATCATGGAGTAAATACGGCTGCCGCTGATCGCTGCGATAATTTCCTTGAAACCGCCTGTTCCAGTCGGGTTGGAGTTCATAACTTCAACCTTCCAGCCATTGGATTCAGCAAATCTGGAGTACATACGGAAAAGGTCAGCAGCAAAGAGAGCTGCTTCTTCACCACCGGTACCGGCACGGATTTCAAGAATGATGTTCTTGCCGTCCATGGGGTCTTTAGGCAGCAGGAGAAGCTTAAGTTCTTCTTCCAGCTTGGGCAGACGGTCCTTGATTTCAGCAATTTCCATCTCAGCCATTTCACGGATTTCCGGATCGGAATCCTTAGCCATTTCCTTGTTATCTTCAAGGTCGGCAGAAAGTTTCTTGTACTCACGGAATGCAGCAACAACGTCACCCAACTCAGCATGAGCCATGGTTACTTTGCGGTAGCGCTCCTGATTATTATAAACTTCCGGGTCTGCAAGCTCCTGCTCCAGATCCATGAAAGAACGTTCAATATCTTCCAATTTGGCAAACATCAGCTGTTTCCTCCATCAGCATCGGCAGCAACCGCCTTGTTGAGCGCCGCGAGAGCAACTTCGATCTGCTCTTCGTCCGGCTCACGGGTAGTCAGCAGCTGCATTCCCATCCCCGGCAGGCAGGCAGCCTTGCACAGGGCCTTGTCCTCATGCTTGGAGGACACCTTGATCATCTCATAGGCGACCGCACTAACAGGAGCCATAAGCAGCAGCTTGATACCGACTATATATAAATGTTTAAGCACAAACCCTTGCGGTGCCCAGATAGATACGATCAGGGGAACCAGCACGGTAAAAAGCAGGATACTCACCACCAGCACGAAAAGCAGAAACGCTGTACCGCAGCGGGGGTGAAGCCTGCTGAATTTCTTAATATCACAAACCTCAAGATTGCCGCCCGCTTCATAAGCCCAGATAGCCTTGTGCTCTGCGCCATGATATTCAAACACGCGCTTGATGTCGGGCACAAATGAAATGGAGACAATGTAACCGATGAACATGAGCATTTTGAAAAAGCCGTCCCAGACGTGGAAGCTCAGGGAATCTACCCCGCCGGAAACACCCCACCATTTCATGGCTACAGAAAAAAAGTGTGGCAGCACAACGAAAAGTCCCAATGCAGCACCAAGAGCAATGACCATGGTCAGCACAAGATGAAAGGTGGTCAATTCGCCATCTTCCTCTTCATCAAGAGCCTGGGTTGCGGAATAGTTCAAGGCTTTAACCCCGTTTACCATGGTCTCCATAAAAATAGGAAAACCGCGCAGAAAAGGTTTTTTCATAAACGCGGGTGTCATTGAGAACCAGGGACGAAGTTCAACAGTAATTTCGCCGTCAGGACGACGGACAGCAATGGCGAGGTTGTCCTTTGCGCGCATCATAACGCCTTCGATAACAGCCTGTCCGCCAACAGTCTTGGCAGCGGACACAAGAAGAGGTAATTTCAAATCCGTTTCCTCACTGATAAGGACCTGACGGCCCGTAAAAATAGTAATGTTCTCAGGTAAGATAATCATTAACAGCCGTCAAGCAATACTGAAATTGAATATCATTACAAAAGAATTCAGCGGGGAGGGATTTGGAATGTCCCACCCGGCTACGATGCAGGACTCTAAAAATGTTCAAAAAAAGGACATGCCTCTGCCGTACAAAACGGTAGAGGCATGTCCACGCGGCAAAACCGCGAAAATATGAGCTAGTTGCCCTTAACTTTGCTTGCTGCGTCGAAGTTAGCAAACTTCTTCTTGAAGCGGTCAATACGACCTGCAGTATCAACAAAACGCTGCTTACCAGTGTAGAAAGGGTGGCAGTTAGAACAAATTTCAGTGCTCACCTCTTCACCGATGGTGGAGTAGAGTTCGGACTCGTAACCGCAGTGGCAGCGTACAGTTGCCTTATGAAGTTTAGGATGGATATCTTTTTTCATGACTTTCTCCTGTCTTTGTTAACCGTGAAAACAAGGCCAAATACACCTGCACATAAGAATATGCAAGCATTATTTGCCCAGCTCCGCAATTTTTGGTGCAATAAGTTAACAGGCTCGCCGGACTTGCGTCAAGCGACCGGGACGAACAGACAACCAGATGCCTGCTGACGATTAAGCTATTTACCGGGATATTTAAGAATCCCAACTTACACAAAGAGCCGAACCGTCACCATTCATCTACTTGTCACAACGGAACAAAAAAGGCGGGACCGCGAGGATCCCGCCTGAATATTCTGAAAGCTGTCTGGAACTAAACGCAGCCAGTAGGCTTAGGCAGACCAGCCATCTTACAAGCTCCCTTACCGGGACCGGAGGGGAACAGTTCGTAGATGTGCTTCAGTTTGAAACCAGTTACTTTAGAAAGGATACGCACCATGGGAGCGATACCGTTCTTTTTGTAGTAGTCCTGCAGAAAGTCGATAACTTTCTGGTGTTCTTCGTTGAGTTCTTTGATGCCTTCTGCGTCTTTGCAGAAGTCAACCCACTCAGGGCACCAGTCTTCAAACTTCAGGAGGAAACCGTCTTCATCAACGTCAAAGCTTTTGCCCTGGAATTCTACGATAGCCATAACTATACTCCTAGGAATATTTACATTTATTACTGTAGGTTCTAACTGTGTCGAACCCGCCATATCCAAAAACAGCGATCCGCTGTTTCACGACTATTTATTACAGTGCAAAATCACAATGCGTTTTTGCTAAAACTGAAATAAGCCTTAAATCCAGTTCTTGTCAATCAAGTACGGGAATTTATTTGTCGAGTAACTCCTGAAGATGCGGCAGCGCATACTCAAGGGTAGGGTCAAGTTCAAGTGCTGTGCTCAGGTACTCGATAGCTTCATCATCTTCGCCCATAAACTTATGACATAATCCAAGGTTGGCAAGGTCTGAAGCGGAACCGCTGTCCAAAGCAAGGGCTGCCTTGAAATCAACAGCAGCCAACGCGTAATCTTTAGCCTTGAATTTTGCTACACCGCGCAGGTTGAAGTACTCTTTAGCCTCGTCATCAAGCTCGATAGCCCGATCAAGATAGGGAATAGTTTCAGGCCAGCGCTCCTCAAGGGAAAGTGCGTATGCAGTATAAAATGCGGAAAGAGCCTTTTCTTCATTTGCGGGCTGCATATCAACCGCAATGCTGAACATATCCACCGCTCTGGAAGTATCACCGCCGCGCAGGGCCAGCATACCTTCAAAGAAAGGAATAAAATACGGATCGCCGTAAATATCGGAAATTACATCCAGACCGTCACCGGCAATATCAAGAGCAACCTTCTCGGAAAGGATTCGTCCTACAAAAAGGCCGAGGCTGGCATGCGGGGTACGCTCGCGAAACTGGAATCCGGGCACAAAGTTGTAGTTCGCGGGCACACCCAGTTCGGGGTGGGTGGTGTCCACTGTGTACAAGGTGTAGCCTTTTTCTTCCAACTGCGCCGCAAACTTCTTCAGCTCATCATAAATATCATCACCTTCAACAGAAGGCAGGGATTTCATCTTTACGCATTCCCCTGCACCAAGCCAGCCTGTCTGCTCAATCTCGGTAAACTTAGGCAGCCCGGAAGCTTCATACACCCTGCCGGTCTCAAAATCTCCGGCAAGCTGGGCAACTTCAGTAAAAGCGCGGATAGCTGCCTTGCATGGAGAAGCGGATGTTCCGGCGGTAAAGACAATTTCACTCATACCCGGAAAGGTGGAGGGGTCCCATGCAGTAACCGCAACTGTAGGCAACGGCATACCAAATGAGAAATCATTGATGATGTATTTAATGCCGTTGTCATCAAAGCATTTGCAAAGATTGGACAGCACCTCATCTTCGCAGGAAGCCGGATCAATCACCGGAACTTCAGGACGCTCACGATCAATCACAGCGCATACGTGCCGTTCAACCAATTCACTGCCTCCCTGCAGCACAGACTCCTCGGGAGTGTTACCGGCAGAAGAACCGTTGAATTCATTTAGAATCTTAAACCAGTCAAGAGGCACATACTCCTCTTCTCCGGTATGCACGTTCAATGCAGGGTGAAAATGCCAGCGCACCAGATCGAGAATAACCCGTGCTTTACCGGGGTCCATTTCTTCACCTACTGATTGCAGGATCTTCTCAATGGAAATAACCTTGCCGGGCCAGAGCTCCTCAGCTTCGCTGTATGTAGCAAGGGTAAAATTATCGGGTTTGGACCAGAAACTGAAAAAGCTGAACCGCTCAACGAGCTCCATAAGGGCGGAAGCTTCGGCCTGAACAACAGAAGCACCCTTCCCCATCTGCTTGCGGGTAGGCATAACTTCACGGGCAGTATCACCACATTCACTGATAAATACAGGAATACCCAAACGTCCGGTATCAACCTTACGGGTACACTTGAGAACGCCGTTACACTTCTCATCCAGCAGAGCCTTAACCCGTGAAACAGTCTCTTCGGGGCTGACCGCCTTATCCTGATCCTTGGAGTAAATTTTAGGGCATGATTTGAGTTCCAGCATTATTTTACTCCCATCCTGACTAAGGAAACAATTGACTTTCCTTCACCGGCATTTCCGGCAAAAGGAACTTCCTGTCTCATCAGGCGATAACTATCCTTGGTCTGTTCGAAAAATTTCTTACCGCCGCGCTTTTTATCCATAGCCAGCAGCACTTCGGAATCCTTGGCTTCCATCAGATGTTTGGTAATGAATCCGGGCAGAGCTTCAGCAACATCATCACGATGCAGAATTTCGCATCCAATAATGTAATTGAACTTTTCTTCCAGGTCGGTCTCAGCGAAATCAACCTTGCGCATGCTGACTTTATCTTCAAGCTTATTGCGGGAAACATTCAAGCGGGCAAAAAGCAAAGCATCGTCATCAGTATCAGCCAGAACAACTTCATAGCCTCGGCTGGCAGCGATCATGCCGCAAAGGCCGCCGTCTGTGCCTACTTCAAGAAATTTTGCACCTTCGGAAGCCTTGAATTTAAGCGCATAAAAACCAAGCACAAGAGAGGAAGGCCAGATTTTCGCCCAAAGGGGCAAATCAATTTTCTTACCGCCACGGGCTTTATTCACAAGCTTATCAAGATAAGCAGGCATATCTGCAATCTGCGCCAATTCAAATATCTGATCACCAACCTTAACTTCTTCAAACTTGATCGCACCGAATTTATTACGGGCCGCTGCGAGCAGCTCATCAAATGTTGCATCCGGCTTTAACGCTATATTTTTCAAGGAGACCTCCTGAAGGGGATTCTATTTATTTCATTCTACTGTGGTAGGAAATTTTTCCTTATCTTTCTGAAAGTGTCAGCCACAGAGGAAGATGAATAATCATTAACCAGAGGGTGGTCAACATCCGTCACAAAATGCACAAAAAAGGGCCGACCTTAGAGGTCGACCCTGAAATCTGGAGCGGGAAACGAGATTTGAACTCGCGACCTCAACCTTGGGAAGGTTGCACTCTACCGCTGAGTTATTCCCGCTGAAACTTTGTTGTAAAAAGAAAAAGGGTCGACCTTATTGATCGACCCTGAAATTCTGGAGCGGGAAACGAGATTTGAACTCGCGACTCCAACCTTGGCAAGGTTGTACTCTACCACTGAGTTATTCCCGCTCATGGAGGCGACATCCAGATTTGAACTGGAGAATGGAGGTTTTGCAGACCTCTGCCTTACCACTTGGCTATGTCGCCGAAATTTTTGGAGCGGGAAACGAGATTTGAACTCGCGACTCCAACCTTGGCAAGGTTGTACTCTACCACTGAGTTATTCCCGCTCAGTCTTTCCATATATCGGAAAGAAAACGGCCTCCCTGAAATAGGAAGGCCTGAAAATTCTGGAGCGGGAAACGAGATTTGAACTCGCGACTCCAACCTTGGCAAGGTTGTACTCTACCACTGAGTTATTCCCGCTCAGCAAGTTTTTCTTCAAGTGGCCTGAAGAAGGGACGATGTGGTATCGCCCAAGAAATTTAGTGGAGCGGGAAACGAGATTTGAACTCGCGACTCCAACCTTGGCAAGGTTGTACTCTACCACTGAGTTATTCCCGCTCGTGGAGGCGACATCCAGATTTGAACTGGAGAATGGAGGTTTTGCAGACCTCTGCCTTACCACTTGGCTATGTCGCCGAATTTTTTGGAGCGGGAAACGAGATTTGAACTCGCGACTCCAACCTTGGCAAGGTTGTACTCTACCACTGAGTTATTCCCGCTCACGAAAAGCGAAGCAGTTTTTAACTTTCTGAGCTTAAACTGTCAACACTTTTTTAATTTTTTTTATTCTTTCTGCTTTCCTTTAACCGGGCAGCCGAAGATAAATTCATCAATTATCCTGACAGCTTTACGCCAGCAAAGTCAAACAAATTATTTTCAAAGAACCGACGTCAATGTCGTGAAAGAGTGTTTAGGGCAGGTGCTTTTTTTTGTCAACCGTTTTATTTTTTTATTTTTTTATTTTTTTTTATCATGCACTTTACTTCCATGCCCACTTTAGGATAATACCATGCATCTTAAAAATAGTTTGAGTTGTTTTGGCAAATTGTAACCCCACCTCCTATCTTTTAAAGAGAGGTTATCAATATGGAACAGAAAGATATTGAATACTTCCGTGAGACCCTTAACAAGATGCTCGACGACATCCTCCAAAAGGGACAGGAAACCATTGAAGACATGACAGAATCCGGGGAAACTTATGCTGACCCCGCTGACCGCGCAACTGCTGAGTCCGATCGTGCCTTCACTCTCAGACTCAGGGACAGGGAACGCAAACTGATCAAGAAAATCCAGAAGGCCATTCAGCGTATTGATGACGGTGACTTCGGTGTCTGCCACGCCTGTGGAGATGACATCTCGGTACCAAGGCTTAAAGCCCGCCCAGTAACCACCCTCTGTATTGCATGTAAGAGCAAGCAGGAGGAAGAAGAACAGAACCGTGGAGACTAATCCCGGACGAATCTAAATGGATGCACACTTCTTTCGTGCCCTGACCGGAGAGCTTGAGGAAATCCTCAAAGGCCGCAGGGTGGAAAAAATATTTGCCCCCGCAGAGGGAGTGTGGACTTTCGCACTCCAATCAAAGGGAGGTAAGGAATATCTTCTTTTCAGGCCCGCCAAATCGGTGGGCCTGCTCTTTATTTCAAGGGTAAAACCGGTCAATCCTTCCAGTCCTCCGGCACAGGTCATGTGGCTACGCAAGCGGCTGGCAGGACGCAGGCTATTCGAAGCCCACCACGACTGGATCAACCTGAGGGTTGCCTTCTCCCTTTCACCATGGAAACAACACGATAAATACCGCTACCTGCTGCTGGATATGAAAAAAGGGGTTTCCCTGATCCATGATCTGCCGGAAGGATTTCCTGCGCCTGTCAGCTGGCCTTCCTACGAGGAAGCCCGGTCCAATGAAGAAATCTGGCGTGATTTCCCACAGATCTCCCCTCCCCTGCGCAAAACATTAAATACACTTGACGAGAATGAAGGTCGCGCCCTGCTGCACCGCCTTGAAATCGGTACAGCTGACCATTTCTATATTTCAGAAAAAAAAGGCGAAATGAATCCTCCACGTGTATGGTCCAATCAAAATAACACTGAGCAGGAATACGATTCGGCTATCGAAGCAACTTCTGTCTATGGCGAAAAGATCCTCTTTCCGGTCATGGAACGCATGGAGAATGCAGAGCAGCGCAACACTCTCAAAACAGGCAAAAAGAAATTCAAAAAGATTTTCCAGCGTATTGAGCAGGAAGAAGATCGTTTGCGAGCCCTGCAGGCCCGTAAGATCGAAGCCGAAGCCTTACAGGCTGAAATGTATCGCTTGAAGGACCTTCGTGAGCTGGACAGGGTAACAGTTACCCATCCCGAACACGGAGAGATTGAAGTTAAGCTTGATCCATTGCTGACTCCTGCTGAAAACATGGAAAGAATATTCAAGTTCGCAGCCAAGGCCCAGCGAGGCTTTAAGCACATGGAGCGGCGCAGGCAGGAAGTCGAAGCTGAACATGAACAGTTCCTCAAAGCGAACCTCATGCCCGCAACGGACGAAGGGCGTAAGAATAAAAATATCGAAATACCCAAGAAATATAAGAACATCGCAGCATCACTGTTCATATCATCCGACGGATTTCTCATGATCCGCGGAAAGAACAGCAAGGCTAACCACGAAATTCTGAGCAAGGTATCATCAGTTTTTGATTACTGGTTCCACGTACAGGGTGGCCCCGGCTCACATGTGATCCTTAAGCGTGATCATCCGAGCCAGGAAGTACCGGAGCAAACCCTGCGAGAAGCTGCAGTACTGGCGGCGCTGAAAAGCTACCGCACCAATGACTCCAAAGCAGATGTCATGTGTGCGCTGGTAAAAGATGTGCGCAAAGTCAAAGGCTGGGCGCATGGACAAGTAGCAGTAGACAGCGTGCTCCAGAACCTGCACATTGATATTGACCAAAGTTTAGAAGAAAAACTGTCTAAGAAATAAACAAAAACAACCGCAATATCATTTAAGATATTGCGGTTGTTTTTTGAAGGTAGGCCGACAAATATTGTGCGATACTTGCTAAAAAAATTGTACTTCCTATGCTGTCCGGGAAATTCCCTTTAACATGGACAGGACCATATTTTCTTCCTGATTGAAGCGACTGGCTACGCTTTTCTGTACTCTTTCAGTCGATGAGGTAAACTGATCCTTGCGTTCGCCATAGATTTCCTTGACCAGATCGACAGGAAAGCCCTTGCTTTCTGCGTTGGCAGCCAGCTTATCTATAGCCTTGGCGATCAGGCGGGACGCTCCGGTAGGACCGTGCTGCACGGAAGTGGACCAAAGGACTTCACGTACCGGCGCTGGCAGGGAATTCATATCAATACCGGTCTTTTCAAGAATCATTTTTGCAGCGGGATCGTAGTGGCTGCCCTGAATAAAATCGTGCTGCAATTTTTCGAAACCAGTGGGATCAGCTTCAGCTATCTGTTTCCAGATATCAGGCATTTCACCTTTCTTTGAACCTGTATCTGCAGGTCCGGCCCCAAGCAATTTATTAGCTACTTCCGGGGCCTTATCCTTTAAAAACTGGATAAATTCATCCATGGTCCCGGTTTTGGATGCTATCTGATACTTCCCATATGAAGTACCGCCAACACGGTCATATCCGATAGCGGATATTCCCTTTGAACCGGATTCGAATTTTGCGGATAAATTACCGGATACAAGCGATATGTCCATTTTTTTGACAGGAATATTGTCCGCAGCTGCAGCCTTAGCACGATAGGAATTCATGGCTTTAGCATTCTGCAGACCAGTCCCGCCCTGCAATCCTTTGATGGAATTAAGCGCGGTAAGGGCCTCCAGCATAAGCACATCATTCATGACCCCCATATCCATGCCGCTGGCAGAGAAGCCGTCATTGGAACCATCTGAAAACATTTTATTTGCCATCATAAGTTCCATATCAAAAGCTCCTGCCTTACCTTTCATGGCGGCAAGATTAGGAGTACTGCTTCCGCCAGTTCCGGAAACATTACCAAGCATCTTCATCATCGCTGCAATATCATTGGTCACATTGGTCATGGCTTACCTCTGTCAAAAAAATATTTTTTCAACATTGGTTTTGCAGCAAGTGTACCAACAGAGAACACCCTTGACAGCAACATCAAAAAGCCTACTCTCAAAAGTACTCCTCATCCATCAAGCACATAAAACACATCCATACAATATTCCCCAACTAAAGCGGAGAAAGAACATGCCCATAGAAAAATTCATTGAAACGGAATTCCCTTTTCATAAATTCCTCGGCATAAAAGTGGACAAAATAGAGACCGACTCTGTTCGCCTGTATATCCCCTTCAAAAAAGAACTCATCGGCCATGCAGATAATGAGATGATTCATGGCGGAGTGATTTCCACGCTGGCTGATATATGTGGAGGTTTTGCTGTTTGGACCCAATGTGAACGAAACGATTTTGTTGCCACGATTACGCTCAGCGTGGACTATTTAAGACCCGCAACAGCTCGCGATCTCTATGCTGAAGCAAAAGTCAGACTACTTGGCAACAAGGTTGGAAATGCCCACATTTCTATCTGGTCCGAAGGAGCACCAGACGTAAACGTTGCATAAGGACGAGGGGTATACAATATCAAACGCCGCAGAAAATCCTGATATACACAAAAAAGGAGCTTTCCGAATATTTCGAAAAGCTCCTTTTATTTATCAGAATCAAATAGAATCAATCATCATCCTTACCGTCATCAATGAGAAAGAGTTCCCTCTTTTTCTTCTCAAAAACCACAGCAGCACGGAAAGCCGCAAGAGCAATTGCCAGAATACTTAAGATCAAAATTAAACCTTTCTGAAACTCCCACTTCTGTCGAATAATCATATCTACAATGAAGTTCGATTGAAAATTATTCGAGTAATAGATCAGCAAAGGAATACACAGCAATGCCAAACCTAAAAATAACACTTCCAGCCAGATAAAACTTCTTCCCAAAAGCATGATAAACAAAGTTGAATCACGGATAACCCGCAGAGTTACCAGTCTTTTTCTAAGCTTTCTCAAGCGGTCATCAATGCGGTCCAAGTAGCGCTGAGTCTTGCGGAATGTTTCAGCTACGTTGAGCTGTTGAGTTTTAATCCAATAAATTTTATCTGCGCAATAGTTAAAATCACCATTAAATTCAGTCAAAAGCTTCGGAAACGGGAACCATGAAGCCTCACGCTGGACATCCAACAATTCCTCACGATAAATTTCAAGCTTCTTGTTGATGACCTTAATCTCGTATTCAACACGCTTCTCAATTTCTTGAGTAAGGCGGGCAATACCGCTGGTCAGCTGCCTGAAGGCTACATAGTTTTTGATCTTGGACAGCTTATTCATGCGATCCATAAAACGGGCAGCTTCATCGGCAAACTCATGTCCCTCCTCAAACCACTGTGCAATATCAGCAGAAAGAGTATCCATTCCCGAAGCTACTTCCTTAGCCTCTGCTTCGGCAATTTCCCAGAGCTCTCCCAACTCCTGCAAAACAGTCAGCCTGCCCCGGTCAAGTTCAGGATCAATCGCCACCCGGTTAAAATAATGGGGGTCCTTTTCGATTATGTGCTGAAAGGTAGAAATGGCCTGCTCCGCAAAGCCCATCTTAACCATACACACAGCTCGGCGATACTGGGGTTCAAGCCATTCAGAACACATATTCTGTGCCCTTTTATAAATATCACTGGCCTCACCGAACTCGCCCATAACTTCCTGCATCCTGCCCTGTAAATAGGCGAAATACCCCTGCTGCAATGGTGAGTAACAGAGCCTTTCAGCTTCCTGCCAATAAAAATATGCCTGTTCAAGGTCGCCCCCCTCAAGCTCATAAAAAGCCATCAAAGAGCGCGGCTGAAAACTGCGGCTGAACCTGATCATGGCATTCTTTATCAGGGTTTCAGCTTCACTTCTGGCACCGTTCTGCATAGCTTCAAAAGCTGACCAGATAAGCTCGCCCTCTTCCGGGCCCTGATCCTTGATACCGAGGGGCCAATCCTTACCCCGGCAACGCCAGACCAAATATAAGGTCCGCAACTGCGAAATCGCATTAATTGCAAACAAAGCCCGGGTGACAATCCCTTCATATCCTTTGCCCTTATGCAGAATTCTGGAAAACTCTTCGACAACATTTTCCTTACCCTGCATCTGCAAATCTATGTTCTGGAACCCCTCGTTGAACTTTTCACTGTCGATAGCCGCAAGCTGTTTCCAAACCACCGGATCAAGACCTTCCAAAGTCCGGCTGGGGCACTCTGAAGGGGAATGATTCTTCATACCGCAATAAAAGCAATCGTCCATCTCGCCCACGGAAACCCGACGAGAGATGGTTACGGAAATGGCAGCTGAACTGGTATCATGAACACCTTTTTTGAGGCTGACATGACACCATCCGTCCACATTTTCCTGTTCACTCCCGAAACGGACTTCATTTACCGCAAAATCGTTCCCCAGCAAAAATGCGTCCCGGTAGCGCAAGTGCGGACAATCAGGGGTGAGCTTGTCCCAATCAAGATTGACCTTACGGATGACCTCATCGTTAAAGCTCATGTTCAACTGCGGAACCAAAGCCATGACTGAAGGCCAGTAAGAAACTTCCTCGGCCTGCTCATTGTTCCTGACCCGATGAATGAGCATGAGCAACTCACGTAGAAAAGTCCTCAGCAAGGAAAAAGAAGCAATAGGCAGAATAACCTTAACGTCCGACGTGATGTACTGAATGCCCAGCTTTTGGAGCATAACCTGAACTTCGGAAAAAAATGAACGCCAGCCTTTGATGAATTCTTTGTCTGACGGATTGCCCACAGGGATAAGGATAAAATACCAACTCTGCAGAGAATCGTACCCCAACCCCTGATCAGGAACCAGAACCTGCCAGCCGGATTTTGATATTCCGGTTGGGGTTCTGGTATCTTCAAGATTCAACCCTGCAATAGCCTTTACCGAATCGGAAAGTTTAGGATGAATAAGTATCTCAAACTCAGTTGGCAGAGCTGTTTCCTGAGCAGTAAATTCGCTATCAACTTTTAGTGACAAATCGAGATTATAATCCACAAGGAGTGTTGCCGGCATCACCTGAATGTATACAGGCATAGGATTAAGTCTGGCCCAGAGTTCAAGGCGGGCAACCACCCGGAAAACATCATCACTGAAAAAGAACCAATAGGCCTGGTTGCGCTCCTCACTCATGAGCATACCGCCAAAATCCCGCATACTGCGGACAATGGAGTCTTCGAGAGTCTCGGCCCAGACCATCCAGACACCGAACCCGCGATTTACCATGCGTGAATGGCTGACAACCGGAAATTTTTCAAATAAGCTTGAAATAGAATACAAAACAACAACTCCTTACTTACGGAGGTACTATGGACATTTCAAAAAAAATTGCTGAACTCAAACAGGATCCTGAATTCGCCGATAACGTTGGCATGATCCTGATCCATAACGGAGTCGTCCGAGGCTGGTCGCGAGGTACCCGTGAAAAAGTAACCGGAATCGAAATCAAGGCCGATCACGACAAAATCGAACAAATCCGTCAGGAACATGAAAAGCATCCCGGAATTTATAAAATTGTGGCCCACGCTAACGAGGGCGTTTTCAAACCCGGCGATGATGTACTTTTCCTCATCGTAGCCGGAGATATCCGCGAAAACGTCAAGGCATGCCTCTCCAGCCTGCTTGACACAGTCAAAGCCGAAGCTTTTACTAAAAAAGAAGTTCTTGCCTAAAAAAATATCCAGAGGCCGGGTAATATTAAAACATCCCGGCCCTTTTAATTTTCAATAATTTCAGAAGGCAGAACATCCTCTCCCGCAATAATACCCTGAACCAGCCGTTCTATCCGCACGGCCTGTTCATCACGCCCCCGCTTCCTGCACCCACCTATATAAAAACCGGTCTTACGCTGAAGTTCATCAAGGGCCATGTTCCGCTCATCAGCAGTAAGAGTTCCTGCTTGAAGCAATTTCACTATAGCGTATATTCTGTATAAATCCAAACACCCTACGCTATTGGATAATTGATCCGGACGTCCGCCGTGTTTAATGGTCAGACGCTCACGCAACAGACCTACCGGATACTTTGTTCCGGCCCGTATCCAGAGATCATAATCCTCGCAGGCAGGCATATCTTCATCAAAAGGCCCCAGCTCCTCCCAGAATTTCCGGCTGAAAATTACACATGAAGGACTGACCATACACATTTCAAGCGAACGATCGAAAAACATTCCTTCCGGTTTTTCATGCTTTTTACACTGGTTGACCCGTTTGCCCTTACGAATCCATATTTCATCTGTCTGGCTGATTTCAAAACCAGCCTCAGCCATGAACGTCACCTGCTTCAAAAGCTTTTCCGGCACCCACTCATCATCGGAATCAAGCAAAGCAATCAAATCTCCACTGGAAGCAGCGATACCGTAATTGCGTGCGGCAGAAACTCCCCTGTTCTCCTGCCGGAGAATCTTCAACCGGGGATCATCGTATCCCGCCAGCCTTTCCGCAGTATCGTCAGTGGAACCATCATCCACTACCAGACATTCAAAATCAGTAAATTTCTGAGCCAGAACAGAATCCACAGCCCGGCATATCCGTTCAGCCCGGTTGTAAGTCGGTATAATTACGGAAACTTTGGGGTCATTATTAAGATCTTCCAATTAATCACCTGTATTATTACAATAAAAAAACATATCCATATCAAAACGTATTTGATCATGTTAATAAAAAAACATAGGCTGTGTATAGCAGCACAAGCACGGATTTTTTAACTGACAAATTGAATATCGGTTATTTTGCCCTACCCATTAGTTTTTTACGGAATATCATATACTCACATGCGAATTTTCCAAGTTATCAACGTCCGCTGGTTCAACGCCACTTCGTGGTATGCCCTTTACCTGAGCAAACTCCTGCAGGATGCCGGACACGAAATCCTTCTCATCACAGTCCCCGGCTCTGAAACCGAGGAAAAAGCCATCGAAATGGGTCTCAATGTAAAAACCATTGAATTGAACTCCGCCCATCCGCATAAACTCATCAAGGCTTGTGCCCAGGTCTATTCGCTGATTAAAAAGTACAAACCTCAAGTGGTAAACTGCCATCGCGGTGAAGCATTCTTCTGGTGGGGTATCCTGCGAAAGATGAGAATGGGTTACAAACTGGTCAGGACCAGAGGCGACCAGCGACTCCCCAAAAGCGACTTCTTCAACCGCTACCTGCATTCCAAGGTTGCTGATGCAGTCGTGGTGACTAACAAAAGAATGGCCGACCATTTTCTGAATAAAATGGAATTGGCCGAGAGCCGCCTTTGGCTGATCCATGGCGGTGTTGATAATGAAAAATTCTGCTTCGATCCCGAAGGACGCCAGCAGGCAAGGGATAAATTCGGTTTCAGTGAAGAGGATGTTGTCATCGGCATGCTCGGACGATTCGACCGGGTTAAAGGCCAAAAGGAACTCATCGAAGCTCTGGCTAAAACCCGCAACAACGTTCACGGTAAGAGCGTCAAGCTCTTCCTGATCGGCTTTCCTACAGCCACCAGCAAGCATGAAGTGGAGACATGGCTGACCGATAACGGGTTGACCGATATCACCTCCATCAGCGGAAAATGCGAAGACGTAACCGCCTGTATTTCAGCCATGGATATCGGAGTAATCGCTTCGCTCTGGTCTGAAACCATTGCCCGTGCCGCATTGGAAATCATGGCCTGCAAAAGACCGCTGATATCATCATCAGTCGGTGTAATGCCTGACCTCCTGCCGAAGGAAGCTCTTGTGCCCCCGCAGGATGTCAATCAACTTTCGCTCAAGCTGACTGAAGCAATCAACGATCCTGAATTCAGACAAAGACTTCTCACTGAGCACAAAAGGACCATGTCTCAGCTCTCAGGAGAAGACTTCCTGAAAAGAACTATGACTCTATATCAAGGTATATTGTAAGGCCTTCCCCTGCCCCCGGAGGCAAAGATTACTCAGGTCCAAAGGTGGAACGGATTTTTTCGAGTTGCCGTGAGACTTCGTAAATTGTCCGGGCGTAGACCATGGAATGGTTGTAGCGATAGATCACTTTGAGCTTCTTTTTCTTGCTCAGGGAATTTTTCCAGCCGTGCCGTTTAAAAAAACTTGCCATGCTGTAAAGGGCATCCTCACGGCTGAAAAGATCGATACGCCCGTCTTTATCGCCATCTACAGCGTAATGAACAGCGGTACTGGGCATAAACTGGCAAATCCCAAAAGCACCATAGGGAGAGCCGGGAATTTCAGTAGGAACGATAGAATTTTCCGAAGAGAATTTCAGTAAAGCTGAAAGTTCCCGATAAGCCCAGTCAGCCTTTTTCTTGGTTCGTTTTTTAAGCCAGACCATATCTTCTTCTTCCAGCTTTTCGTAACCGAGTTCATCAAAAAATCTCAGAGGATCAGGACTTGCTGCCATGTTGGCGAGGTTATTAAAGGCCGGAGCATCACCGAGGGTAAAACCCAGCTTGGTCTCGACCAACAAGAGGGCTACCAGCACAGACGGCGCTACACCGTACTCTTTATCTATATCCTGCAACAATGCGTAATGCTCGCGGAGATAGGAGTATCCTCCTGCCAGCATGATCGGGCCGACATATCTTTCATCAAACTCCTTTTCCCGGGCAACTTTCTTTGCCGGTGGCTCGAATCTCCGCTTGAGCAAAGCCCGCATCTTTCGAGACATCATAGCCGAATCATACTTCAAGGAACTGGCGGAAAAAACAGTATCCACATACTCGCGGTTAAATCCGTCAGCCACGAGTTTATCTTTAAGATCATCCCAGCTGTGCGAATCTCCGGCGTGAACAATGCCGCCACTTCCCAGAAAAAGAATAAGAAAAAATACTGCCAGTTTCCTGAACATTTTACAGTCTAAACTCCGTTAAAGCCTGTTCATGGGCACATTAGCCATTTCTTCTTCAAAATCGTCGTCTATGTATTCCGAATAATCAGCTACATTAAATTTACTGCCGCAAGACCCGCAGCGCAAAAATACCCCGCGTCACTCGCGGTGGGTATACAGATCTCCGCCACACTTGCTGCAACGCCCATCTTGATCAGGACCGTTGTCACGCTTCTTATTAAAAAGGCTTCGCCCACTAAACATTGTTTCCTCCACTCATGAGCAATATAAATTCCATCAAAGCCCGATGTCCACAATAAAAATCCGGCAGACTGCCTGCTGGCAATCTGCCGGATAAAATCAATCAGATTAGAGTAATGTAATCCCGGTCCTTAATTAGTTTTAAGGGAGGGGTTCATATCACCCATCGCAACGTAGAGCTTAGCAAGTGCAACCTGATAGTCGGACAGAGCCTGAATCAACTGGGCTTCACTATCACTCAAGCGAGACTGGGCGTTGAGCACTTCGTTGTTGGTGCTGACCTGAGCCTGATAACGGGCCATGGCCATTCTGTAACCTTCGCGACCAGCTTCAACGGACTTACGTCCAACACCGATACGGTCAGCGGCAGCCTTGAGGCTGAGCAGTTGGTCTTTAATTTCATAGGAAGCTTCAAGACGGGTGTTATCAAACTCGGCCTTGATTTTCTTTACGTTGTCTTCAGCGCGCTTGGTGTCATAGTAAGTCTGACCCCAGCTGAAAACTTCCCAGTTCAGGTTCGCGCCCACATTCCAGGAATCGGGACGGTTACGATAATTGTATTTGTTGGTGCTGACGGAAGGGTCGTCGCCGTCACTACTGTAGTTAAAGTCAGCAGTAATATCGGGATAAAAACCGCTCTCGGCGATGGTTACATCTTCTTCTGAAATTTCGACAGCCTTACGGGCAATCTTCAGGTCGGGACGGCCCTTGTCAGCTTTATCGATGCACTGGTCAAGAGTCATGGAAAAAGGCAGGTAAGTCAGCTCACCGGAGTAGTCCACTTTTTTCTCGATGGGCAGGTTGAGCAATGTGTTCAATCTGGCAGCCCTTGAATCCACGGAGTTCTTGGCGATAAGCAGATCCTGCTCTGCGTTGGCAAGTTCAACTTCAGCCTGCAGAACATCAACTCTCGGACGAAGACCGACCTGATAAAAAGCCTGAATAACATCAAGCTGGGATTGCAGACGGGCAACAGAGTCCTGCTTACTTTTAACTTCCATACGGCCCTGCAGCAGGGTCAGGAAAGAAGTCTGAATATTGCTAATGAGTGTCAGCTCTGCATTGTAAAGGCTGGCCTCGGTAGAAGCACGCTGCAGCTTGGTTTTCTGGTACTTGGAAAGCAGTTCAAAACCTTTAAAGACAGGCTGGCTGACATTAATTGAAAAAGCCCACTGATCTTGATAGCCGGCAGGAGTATCTCCTGAGCGGGGTGTATCGTTAAAGTGAGTGTAGCCGTACTTGGCAGTAACAGGACCACCGAAGGCTCCGCGCTGTCTCTTGACATCGCTCTCAGCAGCCAGCAGGTCTTTGCGGGCAGCAATAATGGAGGGATTCTGTTTCAGTCCGAGCTTTACACACTCTTCAAGGGTGAGTGTCATCTCAGCACCGACAGAGTCGTCAGTGACGGCCTGCGGAACCTGTGTGGCAGCCTCCTCCATGGAGACCGGTGCTTTAGCTTCACCGAGAGTGTTTTCTCCCTGTTCCTGCGCATAGGCAAAAGAAACTGAAGACAGCATGAAAATCAAAACTAATAAAAACGGAATATTGCGTTTCATTCTACACATCCTGAACGTGTGGTTATTATCTTTGGAAGAATTAATATACAAAAATCAAAACCTATATAGATGTTCCCGCGCAAGGAATCAAGCATCAATTTTGTTTTAAACACTAGGAAACAACCGCACAATCGGTTTTATCTCCCTGTAACTTATCCACGGTATGTTTCAGAGCAGGCAGTACAGCTTCAAGGCTTTCCCGCACAGCTTTAGGACTACCGGGAAAATTAACTACAACACTTTCCCCCAACGTACCGGCAACAGCACGCGAAATCATGGCATGGGGAGTCTTTGCCAATCCGGTAGCAGTAATGGCCCTTTCGAATCCGGGCAATCTCTTTTCAATTACCGCAAGGGTCGCTTCAGGTGAAACATCACGCGGCCCTACACCTGTCCCGCCTGTGGTCATGATCAGGTCATAACCATCCACATGGGCCAGATGCATAAGCAATGCTTTCAAGTCAGTGCACTCATCAGGGATCAGATAACCCTGAGCAATGGAAACCGGAAGTGCATTTTTTATCATTTCGGCAATAAGCGGTCCGGCTTTGTCTTTCCTTTCGCCTGCAGCACCCTTATCACTTAAAGTAACGTAAGCGATGGAATAGCCTTCTTTTTTTATAGTCAAAGGAGCAACTCCATCAGGCAATTCACCTATGATCTCGGCAATCCATGATTTTGCTCCCGGAACACCGGAAGTCCAAAATCCGGACATAATGCGCAATAGATCGACTCCACCGCTTTCAAGCACCATTCCGGCCCGCAGCCCTTTGGCACAGCCGGAAAGAGCAGCACAGACACATCCATTCGGCAGGAATCCCGAATCACCTAACACAATTAGACTTCCGAGACCTGCTCCATTTGTCGTAGAAAAATCACATTCAAGCACAAAAAAACTCCTTATCAAAATCAGGCCAGCAATACAGCCAGAATCCCGGTAATAAAAATTCCGTCAAAAGTACCGGCCCCGCCGATGGAAACAACAGGTGCATCAAGCACCCGCCGGGTGGCCGGAGTAGCCAGGTGCAGCAAGTCCGCACCTATCAGGGTACCGAGACTTCCCGCAACATAAGCCGCTATAGGTGCCATTTCACCCTGAACAAAGATCAAGGCCGCAAGTGCGGTAATTAATGGCGGGATAAGCACCGGGATACCGATCCCGACACCGGGAATGGGCCGGGCAAGGGCATAAGTTGCCGCACTCACCAATGCCACACAAAGCAGGATGGGAAAATCAAAACCGGACCTGCTGAGCAAAGACAAGGACAGCAGAACCGGAATAACACAACCGCCCAAATTAACTGCGACCACCTGATTGGTCAGGGTTGCGGCTTCACGCTGAACGTCCATGGGAGAATAGGGATTAAACATACGAACCCGTCTGATACGCACATCAGGGACAAGCCTTTCTGAACGGAATACCGGAATATTAACTCCGCTCCCGAACAAAGTGGCTATCAGCAGCAGAAACCCCTGTCCCGCAGTCAGCCCCAGCTTCGAGAAAGCCACGGTAACGAGACCAACCTGTACAAATATAAACAAAAAGAATATGAGGACAAAAAAAATGACGCCCAGAAAAAATACTGTGGGCAGTGAAAACATGGGGCCGCGCATAGAACGTAAACTCCTTGTTTGCGGATATGGACAAATTCAGGCTATTTAATGCTATAAATGCAGACACCTCAAGAATTTATTGTTAATTTAATTATGGCTTACCAGAGATAATCACTGCGAGGAAGGTATAATATGAAAGGAATTATTCTGGCCGGGGGATCCGGCACAAGACTTTATCCCCTGACAAGAGTGGTCAGTAAACAGCTTCTGCCTGTTTATGACAAACCCATGATCTACTACCCGCTTTCCATCCATATGATGTCGGGCATCCGTGATATCCTGATAATATCCACACCGGAAGACCTGCACAGATTTGAAGACCTTCTCGGTGACGGATCAAATCTGGGGATCAACATTTCATATAAGATCCAGCCTAAACCAGAAGGTTTGGCGCAAGCTTTCATTATTGGTGAAGATTTCATCGGCAATGACAGCGTAAGTCTGATTCTGGGCGACAACATCTTTTACGGGCATGACCTTCCGCACATCCTGCAAAAAACCGCTGAACTTGAGGAAGGCGGAACTGTTTTTGCGTACGCGGTCAAGGACCCAAAACGGTACGGCGTAGTTGAATTCGACAAGAACCAGACCGTAATCAGCATTGAAGAAAAGCCGGAAATCCCCAAATCAAAATTTGCAGTAACCGGACTTTATTTTTACGATAACTCGGTCATTGATATCGCCAAAAACATCCAGCCCTCTGCACGCGGAGAGCTGGAAATCACAGATGTGAACAATGAATACCTCAAACGCGGCAAGCTTAATGTTGAACTTCTCGGCCGAGGGTATGCATGGCTGGACATGGGCACCCACCAATCATTGCTCCGCGCCGCTTCATATGTGGAAGCTGTTCAGGAAAGACAGGGATTCATGCTCGCCTGTCTGGAAGAAATTGCCTTCCGCATGGGCTATATATCACTTGCTGACCTGAAAGACATGGCCACAGATATGCTCAAAAACGACTACGGTCAGTATTTAATGGAAATCTACAACGACGCAAAGGCGAAGAGTTAATGAAAAAAACAATTATCACGTTAATTATCACCTTGGCCCTGCTGACACCCTGCTCAGCATTCTGCGGAACCCCGGATCTCTCAGCACAGTTTGACAAGCTTTCAGGAGTTGAAGCCTCCTTCAGAACTCTGGGAATGAAAATCGACAAGATAACCGGGGCCGACACCAAACCCGACCGGGTATACGCCCTGCAGGACATGGCCGACATGTGTAAAAGCAGCAAAATGCAGGTACATAGCCTGACCGCCCTGTTTTCAGTGGTCAAACTCGTAAAAAGCGAAAAGAAATTTGAAAACAGTGAAGCGGCGCTGCTTAAAAAGAAATGCGGTTATGCATACAACGACTTCAATAGGCGCAAAACATTCATCAGGGATATTCTAGCCAAAGCAAAAGATCAGAAAGTAAAAGATCTGGCTCATATTTTCGACGCACAACTGGAAATAGTGCTGGAACAATTGGCAGCAATAAACAGCAAATTCAAATAAAAAAAGGCCCGCAAATGCGGGCCTTTTTTTATTTGAAAAGCACTAAAAGTCTTTTCTAAAATTTCTTAATGATGACCTTCGTTTTTGGTTTCATCAATCCTGCGAAAGATCATGAAGAGCATCCATGCAAGATAGCCAAAAATAAGAGATACACCTACAAAGCCAGCAGTGGAACTGTGGCCCATGTTGCTGATAAGTTCGCCGATCATTCCCAAATACCTCCAAGTATTTAACCCGATTCATTACAAAAATTTTAATTAGTCTTCGCTATATTTCTCAATAATGTCAAGCTCTAGTTTAAGTATAAATATTGACAAACTGCTTCATATATATAAGATAACAAAGAGTAGAGAATTAAATTAAGCTTAACAATCCTAGCGAATTATATTGACTGCTAATAGTTGTTACTTTTTTAATTTCATTAGGGGATGAGAATGGGGAAGGATAATACAGACAACAAACCCGGACTGATGGGCAAGCTTAAAACCAAGCTGGACCGCATGCTTGGCCGAAGTTCAGACGAATCGCTGGACATTGAATTCAAACCGCAAAAAAATATCCCCGCTGCACGTGGAGCCTTCAGGATTGACGTGGACAACATGCATGTCATTTGCCGTGTACCAAGAGTCAAATGCCGCATACTGGACATCAGCGCCAGCGGTATCGGTTTTGTCAGCAGCAAAGAATTTCAAGTTGGAACGATCATAGATGCAGTACTGCTCTGGTCCGGAAAACCTGTTCTAAAAAACGTAAAGCTTAAAATAGCCAGAAGAACCCCGAAAATAGTGGGCTGTGAATTTATCGAGCTTGAAAGATCTCAGGACAAAGTAATCAGTAAGATAGTACTTGCCGCCCAGAAACGTTTAATCGAGAAAAAACACTCCGGCAAACATCCTGACACAACAGAAGAAGAAATGGCGAAAGAAATCGAAGCCCAGAAAAAACGCGGTGTCACTCCTGCCTCCAAAAAGAAAATTAAGCTCTAACCCCGAATTTAAGACGGGAATTACGGGAAAAGTTCATGAAAACAGTTATTCTTGACAGCTATACACTAAATCCCGGAGATAACCCGTGGACAGAACTGGAAGAAATTTGTGAACTGGTCGTATATGACCGCACTAAGCCGGAACAGATCCTTGAAAGAGCCGCTGAAGCGGACATCATCCTGACCAACAAGACTGTACTGGACACGGACACCATCAAGGCTCTACCCAAGCTCAAATTTATTTCAGTACTTGCGACCGGTTACAACGTGGTCGATCTGGATGCGGCCGCAGCCAGAGGCATCCCGGTATCAAATGTCCCGGGATACTCCCCTCCTTCGGTTGCCCAGCATGTTTTTGCCATGATTCTTAATCACGCCAACAGAGTGGCACTGCACGATCAGGCTGTAAAAGAAGGCCAATGGGCGCAGCAGGAAGATTTCTGTTTCTGGAACGCACCGCTCATCGAACTGGCCGGGAAAAAAATGGGCATTGTGGGATTCGGGGCCATCGGCCAGATGGTTGGAGCCATCGCCAATTCTTTCGGCATGGACGTTCTAGCCTATGCACCGAGGCCGAAATCTGAACCGGAATACACCCCGTTTCACTTCGTCTCTCTTGAAGAACTCTTCCGGCAAGCTGATTTCGTATCCCTTCACTGCCCGCTGACCGCTGAAAATGAAAAATTTATCAACAAAAAACTGCTTTCGACCATGAAAGCAAATGCATACTTGATCAACACCGCCCGCGGCCCTCTCATTGACGAAGCAGATTTAGCAGAAGCACTGACAGAAGGAGTTATAGCCGGAGCTGCGCTTGACGTAGTAGAAAAAGAACCAATGCTCCCCGGCAATCCCCTTTCTGGAACGCCTAATTTGACAATTACCCCTCATATTGCATGGGCAACCCTTGAGGCCCGCTCAAGACTTACCGAAATTACCGTGGCTAATGTAAAAGCCTTTATGCAAGGAAAGGCAGCAAATGTAGTTAACGGGGTATAAAGTATATCGCTAAATAAAAAAGGCTGACATAGATATTATGTCAGCCCTTTTTATTTAAAATTCATTTAATTGCGTAAAATTATCAGACTTCACCAGCACCGTATTTCTGGACAGCTGAGATCAGGTCTGCCTTACGAACAGGTTTGGTCAAAAAGTAATCACAACCAACTTCATAGGCCTTATCTTCATTTTCCGGCAGAGCATGTGCAGTAACAGCTACAATAGGTGTCTTTTCCCGGCTGTGTTCTTTCTCAAAACCGCGCATAAGTGTAGTAGCCTCGTAACCGTCAGTTACAGGCATTTCGATGTCCATGAGGACTACATCGTATTCTTTACGTTGGAACAACTCAAAAGCTTCACTGCCGTTTTCAGCCACATCAATGGAATACGGAAACTTCTTCAGGTACAATTGCACCAGAAGCACATTGTTCTCACAATCTTCTGCAAGTAAAATATTCAAAGGCCTGACCGCTCCATCCAAAACTTTTACACCGACAGCATTTTTTTCTGCATTAAGCATTTATATACCCTGCACTAAGTCAAAAACAGACACCCTAAGGCAACCTGTCCCCCCTTTGACCCGACCACATTTGATATACTAACACATTGCCAAAAGCAACCGCCCATAGAAACAAAATAACACAGTTAAACAAAGGCGCAAGGGCTAACTTATTCTCTTCCGGACATTGCCCTGACCTTTACCGCAAAAAGATCTAAATCATTAGGTTCCCCATCCTTATGATCATCCGGATAAAGAAGTGCGGACATAAAGAAGACACTGCCAACCTGAAGGGACTGGGAGGCAGTAAGGGAAAAACGTTCAATGCGCTCTTTTACCTCATACGGAGCGGATTCAACCAATGACTCAAGTTCATCGGAAAGCCCTGCCAATACCATTGCTTTCCGGCGCATCAATTCTCTATAGCCATTGTCGTCATTTTTTTCATAAAGTACTTCACGCGCTTCTTCTTCAATCTCGCGAATCTGTATGGCAATATTTTCGAGACGATCCGCCAGCAATTCATATGGATTACCGGAAACCATAACTCCTCCAGCTTTTGTTTTACAGGGATATTATGACCCGGCCAAACCAAAAGCAAGAGGAGTTACAAAAATTCTGCCAGTGCTGAGCAATTATAGTGAGCCGCACATATGCCTATAGTTTCCGCACTCAATTTTGTTTATGAAAGGGCATGGGCTTTTCATAAACCACTTCTTGCGCGGACACCAGAAACGATCCTTAAACGGCTCGTTGCATCCGTCGGATGTCAACTTTTTTCTACGCTGATTACCAATTGTTATATAGTTACCTTCGGTGCGTACTTCAATGAGAGTCATAATGACCTCCACCGGCTTGCTTCAGCTCATACTGACTGAATCCTCCTTTGGGCCGTTACCTGATTTACAATCTTCTACAACTGAAATATATTATGCACCTAATATGCCATACTCAGCAGATAGGGTATTCTTTCCCTTTACATCCTGAAAAAATGGTCATAACAGATAACGTTTGCATTTATCATCACAGCGAAATAAATCCGGCAGTGCCAAAAGGGTGACAGTCGGTTCAAGGAGCATACTTTGCCAATACTTTCAGCCAGCACAGGAATAACCAGATACAGAATTCTGGAAGAAGTCAGCGATGATCTGATCCGGGAAATACCCGAAAAATTAGCTAAATTCGCATTCAAGGACATCGACCATACCGCTGAAGAACGTTCCTTCGGCTGGGTAAACATGGATGATATGCTTGATGACAAATGGGCTGTATCACCGCCGGAAAAGGCCCAGTACTTCACCTTTTCCCTGCGCCTTGATACCCGCAGAATTCAGCCCGCAGTTCTGAAAAAGCATTTCCAGATCGCGCTGAACCATGAGCTTGCTGAAGCCAAGAAAGAGGGAAAAAATTTCATCTCCCGCGACCGCAAAAGGGAAATCAAGGAACAAGTTACCCTCAAGCTGCGCGCACGCTCCCTGCCCATTCCGGCAGTTTTCGACGTGGTTTGGAACGTACCGGAAAACCGGGTTTACCTTGCTGCCACCAACTCCAAGGTAATGGACCTGTTTACGGACCATTTTTCAGACACTTTCGAACTGACCCTTGAACCGCTGACTCCCTTCTTTCTGGCCATGGAAATCCTCGGCGAAGAGGCTGTACAGAAACTCGAATCGCTCGACCCCACCTACTTTGTAGGATAGGGAATCAAAGAATCTACTCAAAGGAGCACCAGTTATGGACCTCATGATGTTAGCCGAAAGGGAAAACACTCTTCTGGGTCAGGACTTCCTGACCTGGCTCTGGTATAAAAGTGAAATTCAGGACGGAATGTTTGAACTGGATAACGGCGAACGCTTCTTGCTCTACATGGAACAACGCATGTCAGTTCAGGGCGGCGACGGCGAGAACGTTGACACCGCCACAGTAAACTCCGCAAGCGGAGATATGACCGAAGTTCTCTACGGCCTGCGCACCGGAAAGAAAGTCACCCGCTGTCAGTTGAAGATGGAGATCGACGAAAACCTCTGGCAGGTTCAGCTCAAGGCTGAAGATTTCACCATGAGCGGGCTGAAAACTCCCAAAGTGGAAATGAAAGACGAGGAAGGGGACGACCCGGACGCAAAATTTCTGGAAAAGATTTATTTGATCGAAAAATGTATCTCCCTCTTTGACCACGTCTTTAAAGAATTCATCACCGTCCGCATCTCGGAACAGTGGAAGGACGAAGTTTCACGTTTCCAGAGCTGGCTGCGCGAAGGAGAAAAATAGGCATGGCTAAAATCACATTGGCAGCATTCGGGGACAGCTTAACCGAAGGTTACGGTCTTCCTGCTTACAGTTCCCTTCCGGCACAGCTTGAACGCAAACTGCTTGAAGAAGGCTTCCATGTGGCAATTAATAATTTCGGCCTGTCCGGGGACACTTCCGCGGACGGGCTATTCCGCCTTGCCAATGTTATTGAAAGTGAACCGGATGCAGCATACATCGAATTCGGTGCAAATGACTGTTTCCAGCTCATGGACCCCGAACAGACCAAAATAAACCTCTCCCGCATGGTCGAAGCTTTTCAGGAAGCAAAAATTCCTGTCCTGCTGCTGGGCTTCAAACCCATGAATTTCACCCCGCAATCCTACTCCTCTGAATTTAAGCGCATCTTCACAGACGTTGCCGATAAATTCAGCGTTCCCCTCTACCCGTCTTTGACCGAAGGGATCGGTGAACTGCCCGAATTCTACCAATCCGACGGAGTACACCCAAACAGCGAAGGTGTAGCGGTAATGGTCGATAAAATGTTCTCGGCATTCAAATCCTTTCTGGAGTCCATCTCCGGGTAATTAATATTGTTTTTTCCACGCAGCCCATGTATCTTTTGCATTAAAGCATGGGAGAGAAGATGGAGAAGAACAGTAAACCCGATTCTATCGAAAACGAAAGTGCAACAGAAGAACAGGAAAAGGCTCCTAAAGCCCCTGAACGTCCTTCCGTCGCTTTAATTATCGGTTCGGAAGGTATAAAATCCTTCTGCGCACTGCCTTTCATAGAATTTCTGCAGGAAGAAAAGGTAACTCTTGACCTTGTCATCGGGGTCAGCGGCGGTGCACTGCTGGCTGGATTCATGGGGGCAGGATATGATCTCAAGCAGATTCAGGAAGTCTTTTCCAAAACCGTAGACCCGCGTTTTTATACCGACGTAGACTATAATTCAGTACTTGAAATAGCCAGCACCGGCATGGGCAGATTCACTGCCGAATCCGGCATCCTTAAAACAGACTGTCTACGCCGGACCTATGAAACCCTGTTCAAAAAAACCGACATTTCCGATCTCTCTCCCAAAACCCTGATTGCCACCACCGACCTTGAAACCGGAAAACCGGTTATCCTTGATAAAGGCAACCTTGCACAGGCCATTTATGCCAGCAGCGCCATATACCCGCTCATGCCCCCGGGAAATGTTGACGGCAAGCGCCTCATCGACGGTGCTTTTTCTTCTCCGGTTCCGGTAATGGAATGCGTTAAGCGGCAGATAGATATCATTATCGCCATCTACTTTGACGATGCCTGCAACCCTGAACCGGACAGCTTTGTCTCAAGCTACTTCAACACCTCACGCATCTTCAAACGATCCATTCTCACCAGCCAGCTTCCTCTTTCCATCGATATGCACCACTATGAAATCATTCCGGTCTACATCAAACATCCCCGGCCCATCGAACTATGGGAAGTAAAGAAACTCACTGAAATCGTTCATGCAGGCAAAGTCGCCTTCACCAATAAAAAATCAGAATTCAAGGAAGCTGTCTCAGAATTTAAAACCAAGATGAAACTGCGCGAAGCAGAACGGCAAAAGAAAGAGGCGGAACTTAAACTGGAACAGGAAAGGGCTGCTGCTGAAGAGAAAAAACATGAAGAGGCCTTGGAAAGAATGAAACAAGGAACTTCTGCAGCGAAAGAGCCGGAGCAACCTAGGACTGAAGAATCTCCCAAAAAACGTACATTTAAAATAGTCAAAACACACAAAGACCGTAGGGGGAGCGGTGTATGAAAATTTTCGTATTGCTGCTGGCTATAATCTGCATGCCCGTTCCGCTGCATGCCGGAGAAATCGTACTGGGCGCTATGTTCGGGCTCCGGGGCAGTCAAGCTCCAACCGCTCAGGAAGCCTTGAACGGAGCACTGCTGGCGGTGCAAAAAATCAATAAATCCAAAAGCGATATTAAAATAAGAATCGAAGTTGAAACCTCCACAGGAGAAACAACAGGAATTCTTGACGGTGCAAATAAATTGGCCCAATCCAAAGGAATCGTTGCCGCTACCGGGATAATTGATGACAATGCAGCCCTCACCGCCGGACCGGCATTTCAAGCCGTCCAACTTCCATTTTTATGTACCGGTGCACAGGCAGACGCGCTCTCGCATATGGGCTCAAATATTTTCAGCCTTGCCGTTCCCGACATCAAAACAGGTCAGCTGCTGGCAGAGTTCACCAGCAATACAATGCAAGTCAGCAACATCATGCTGATCCGTTCTGACCTTGCTGACAGCACCGCCCGTCAGGCAGACAGTTACGCCCGTCGCTTCAAACGCAACGGCGGTAAAATTATGGCAGAGATACGCATTACCGAACTGGACCCGGATTTGTCTTTCATCAGCACAAAACTGCAAGAACTGACTCCCCCGCAACCAACGAACAGCACGGTGATAAATGACACCGTTGGGGTTAACGACTTTGTGGACAGCGCAGCAGGCATTACTATCCAGAAACGGGAAACTGATCCAGCCAAACCACAAGTGGAAACAGTTGTAATCTTCGCCCCGGCCAATATTGCCGCGAAAATACTTGGACAACTGCAACAAAGCGGACAGACTTATTCCATACTCGGAGGGACATCGTTCGATACTGTTCCCATGCAGCAGCCCATGCAGGATTATCCCTCAACCGTCTATTTTGCAGCTCAGGCGGCCATGGATAGTGAAGCACCGTTGGTACGTTCTTTTGTTGAGTCTTACAAAGGACTGTTCGGCAATCCTCCCCGGACAGGCTACGCAGCCCTGGGATTCGATTCAATCATGCTTCTCGCTGCAACCGCACAAAATCATGGCACCACCGCCACAGCAGTTCGCAATGGACTTGTCCAGATTAAGGACTTTGAAGGAGTAAGTGGCAAAATATCATTTCAAGGCAATGGAGCGGAAAAACCACTTTATGTGATGCAATTCGAGTCTGGTCAAAAATCCATGGCGACAATACTCAAATAATATCAACCTTTTTTTTCATTTTCGAAGCCGAATAATCATTCCTGATCAAGGCTTCGCCTCACGGCTCGAACCAATATAGCTATCAGCACTGCTGCGGCTGCCAGCACAGCCAGCATTTTCCAATTCACAGTACCCATGCGTACTCCGGAGGACAACAGATGCCCACCGGCAGTCATAAAAACGGTCTCAGGAATCAAACAAACAACACTCATGATCAGGAACGGCAGGAAGCGCACACCAGTTGCCGCCCAAAGATAGTTGGCAACAGAATAAGGAACCACAGGAACAATCCTGCTTAAAGCCAGAACCTTTAACGGATGCTTACGGCTGAGCATTTCCATTTTCATAAAATTCGGATCATTGCGAAATCTCTTAAACACCCGCCCGCGCAACACGAACCTTCCCAGAAGGAAAGACAAAGAAGACCCCACAGCCATGCTGACCAAACACATGACCGTTCCTTTCACGGCGCCGAAAAGGACTCCAGCTACCACCGTAAACAGTGTCTGGGGAATCACCAGCACCATTCCGATCACATTTATGACCATAAACAAGAAGGGAGCAAAGTTACCGCTGGCTTCAATCCATGCAGTGAGTGCGGAAAGGTGCCCCTCCCCGTAATGCTCCAACGCAAAAGAAAGGATACCCACGAACGCCATAATAACAGTAGCATGCAGAATCATTTTTTTTGAATGAGATTTTTTCGAATGCATATTCCCTCTTCACTTGACGCTTTAAATATCATACCTTCACGGTCGGAAGTTGACGTGACATCCATCAAGGATAAGGATAACACTCGCTGACCGACTCAATATTTAATTACTGAAAAAATTAATTTCAGAAAACAATAATCAGGGGAAAATATGCGCTACGAACTCAAACTCATGGACACCCTTTCCGGAACCGGATGCTTTGCCGCGTTCCCCGGTCCCAACCTGAGCTTCTCTGAAGTACTGACCTATCTGGAAGAACATCCATACGATGAATTCATGCACCGCCATATGCTGGACATGCTGGGCAAGCACCGCACCCGCAAAATCCAAAAACTGATCGAGGAAATCAAGGACGATCCTAAAAAGAACATTCTTGCCGCCCTCATTTACGAAGCAGTCATCACCCATCCCCGCCTTGACTCTCTGCGTTCTGAAGTAGAAGCAACCTTTGATGCGCAAGAACTCAAGGAATACAGCCCGACTCTGCACCTACGCTCCCATCTGTTGCCAGACCAGCCCCTGCATAACAAATGGACCGGTATTTTCTCTGAAAACATGGAAATGCATGAGGAACTGCCCACAATTGAAGAAGCCGGGATTGAACAGCTCTACATGAACGAAGAGCTGCCTTCCAAAGATTTCACTACCGCCTCCGCTATCCGAGAAAAACTGGAAAATGAATCAAAACTTCCCCCGGCCAAAGAGCGCGCACCCATCGAGGAAGTCACCGCCAATGCCAATAAGAAGCTTGAAGCTATCGGCGTATTCATGGGACCTCAGATGCGTCAGAAAGGATGCCTCAGTCCCTTTGCCGTGCTTCATCACTGGATGGTCGACAACCGCACCGACAACGGATGTTTGAGCAACTCCCTGCGCGCCATCCAGACCAGTTACGGCCGAGGATTCACCTATGAGCAGGCCTGTGTATCCTGTGCCATGGAAGTTGCCGAAAGGGTAAGTTCCTACGCAAGCATCGGCAAATCCGGCGTTGCCAACCGCACAGCATCCCTGCCTGTCAGCAAAGGATCATACGCTGAGATTTCTAAAGAAGTTCCGGCAATCAACCCCGATAACCTCGGCCTTGAAGCTCCTTACGAAGGTCAGGAAATCTGGTGGATGCCTGCAGAAAAATTTGACGGGGAAAAACATGTACAGGCAAAAGTTCCGGTACAGCATGTATTCCTGTTCTGTAACCTTGATGAGCAGAACCTGTTCAGCGGGCTCAGCTCCACCGGACTTGCCTCAGGAAACACCATGGCTGAAGCACGCCTAAGCGGACTGCTGGAAGTTCTGGAACGCGACAGCAACACCACCATTCCCTTTAATAAAGAGAGATGCTTCACCATTGAATCCGAAGCCCCTGAAGTCCAGAAACACCTTAATGCCATGCAAGAAAGCGGCATAAACGTATGGTTTCAGGATATGACATCCGAACTGGGCATCCCCTGCTACACCGCCTTTGCCGTGGGCAAGCACGGAGACATTAACAAGGGCGGCGGCTGTTCGCTTTCCGGCAAACGCGCCCTGCTCTCGGCACTCACCGAGATTCCATATCCGTTCCCCGGACCGCCCACTTCTGAAATTCCGGAAGGGCTTCCGGTACGCAAGCTGGAAGACCTGCCCGACCTGACCACCGGAAGTGCGGAAGGTGATGTAATGGTTATTGAAAACACTCTGGCAGCCAACGGATTTGCCCCCTACTACGTAGACCTTACCCGCAAGGATCTCGAGATCCCGGTAACAAGGGCAATCATCCCCGGACTCGAAATTGTTTCCGACCTCGATAAGTTCTCACGCATCAGCAAAAGACTTTACCGGAACTATCTCGACATAAAAAATCTTCTGTAATATGTTCTCTCTAAGCTTGACTACTTAAAAGACAAAGTATATCAAGCATTACTTTCCGTGCCCGGATGGCGGAATTGGTAGACGCAAGGGACTTAAAATCCCTCGAGCTTACGCTTGTGTGGGTTCAAATCCCACTTCGGGTACCACAAGAATAATATTGGCGGATTTTCTCTTGAAGGAAATCCGCCAAATTACTTTAAAAACATAGCACTTGTCTCAAAATGGGAAACAGCATGAAACATCCAAGATTAGCTTTAGATGACTTCCAGGCTTTAGACATGCAAAGCAAATGGAACGCTGAAAAATTCTTTTTTGACATTGAAACTCCTCATGCACTCTCCCAGCTGGCTGGTTATGCCAAATACAGCCTTTCTGAATTCGGACCGGTATATTTCAGAGGTCAATCTAAACATTATGGCGAAATGCGCCCAAGCCTTTTTAGGGGCATTGAACGTTCTGGAACAGGTGATGCTAGAGTAAGGCAACTTCAAGATTACATAAAATTGCAGGCAAAAGAAAATTCCATATTCATAACAAACACACCTGAGAATGCTTATGAACCGATACTACAACACTATGGATTCAAAACCAGATGGATTGATATTGTCGATAATATATGGAGTTCATTATGGTTTGCTTGTCACAAAGCAACCACTGCTGGAAAATATGGTCAATACCTACACTTTGAAGAAAATGATAATGAGTATTGCTTTATCTATCTTATGCAATTTGGAAACGAGGCTAGAAAAATTGGAGCCGGACATATAAAAACATCCACAGGAATGAATGTGATAGACCTTCGTACAGCAGCTCCATCAATGTACTTAAGACCTCATTCTCAACACGGACTTCTAGCAAGAGCTAGTATAATTGACGACACAACAATCAACTACCAAAATTACATAGTTCTAACTTTAAGAATAAAAACAACCAAAGCCCTTAAATGGCTTGGACAAACGCCCCTGACTCAAACACATTTCATGTTCCCCCCGGCAACAGTAGATCAAGGCTATCAAGTATTTCTCGATAAAAAAATGCCCACACACGACATTCTAGGCTGCATTCATTATATTGGAACATAAAGCTAATTATTCAAAAGGAGAAATACGTACAACCAAAATACCGATGAGAGCATCCCCCTTTACTTAACCTTACATTCAGTCACAATTTGCTTCACTCCATCAATGCTTACTGGCAAACTCATCTTGCTGTCAGAACCTTTAACCGTGCCATCGCCCAGCAGCACAACAAACGGCCTCCAATTGTCCACACCATGAGCGCGAACCTCATCAACTACCTGCTCGAAGATATCTCCGGCCAGATTTTCACTGATTAGAACGATGTCGGGCCTCAACAAAGAAACTGCCCGTAAACCTTTTTCAACGGTTTCACGGATGACCAGAGTGAAGCTGTTCCATTTGGAAGATATTTTCCGCATTTCATTAATATTTTCGGGGTCATCATCAATGCACAAGAGAGTAGGAACAGGTTCATCGGCTTCCACCTGTTCAGACTGTTCATCCACTTCAGTATTAATGGCAGAGTTTTCGTGTTCAACCATCGAAAATTCAAAAACCTCAGAAACCTTCTCTTTTAAATGATGACCGGCAGTAGCAATATGATCTACATTAGATCGCAATTTTTCCGGCAGAGCATCGTCACTCAATAAAACATCTGAAAATTCAACAATGGTATTAAGAGGGGTACTCAACTCGTGACTCATACGGGATAGAAACTCTGATTTTGCCTTACTTGCAGCAGCGGCAGATTCCATAGCTTCCTTGAGTTGCTCTTCAACAGACACTCTGTCAGTGATATCCACAAAATTCTCCAGCAGGTAAGTGTCCTCTCCCCGCTTGAACGGCACAACACTTTTTAAAATCGACTTACCGTTAGACAGCCTGCGCACGGCATGGTCAACTTCCTGCCCAAGATCAATAACCGGACACTTCCCTACTTCAGCAGGACAAATATATTTGTGGCAGACAGTTCCCAAAGCTTCTTCACGATTCACACCTATAAGCCGGGCTGCGGTTTCATTCATATCCACAATTGTATGAGTATCGGCAGCAATGACAACAACTCCGGCCTGCACTCCCTGCAAAACAGCATTAGTGTAATCCTGCTGACTCTTAAGACGTCTTTCCATCTCAATACGCTGACTTATGTCCATGAATGCTTCAAGAACAAGACGCTCGCCTGACAAGGTAATATAAGCGGCATTCTTTAACACCGTAACATCTTTACCTCTGGCGGTCTTAATCTTCACCTCATTCTCATAAGCCCCCCCGATATTATGTAAAAACGGACAGTCATGTTGAGAAGAAAAACAAAATACCTTATCGCAGCGATTACCGAGGACCTTTTCCGCTGAGTCAGCTTCAAAAAGCCGTAAGGCCTCAGAATTGACCTTGATAACCTCTCGCTTCTCATTGACGATAACCATCCCGACCGGGATTGAATCAAGAATGGTTTCAATGGCGGACTTGGCCTCTTCAAGGTTTCTGGCCTTGGATTCCCGATCCTCCAGAATAGTGCGAATGTTGAAAATAATACGAAAAAAAATGAACAAACAGGCCGGGATGGAGACGGCAAGAACTCCCAACCTTAAATTATTCATTCCGGTGATGGCTTGTTCCTTAAGCGAACTCAGCCTCTTTATTTCTATCTGAGTCTCATGAAAAATCTTACTGGATGATTCTCTCGCCCTGAGAATAAGGGCTTCAATCTGCATAACCCGAAAATTCAAAGCATCGTGGACTTTTTTCAATGAAGGACTATCATCCGTGCTAAGCAATTTGCGCAAAACAGAATAAATACCTTCGGTAGCTACTTCCAGCTCATAAATCTTGGGATTCAGGTCAATAACTTCCAGAACATATCCGGCTTCCTTTCCCCTGTGAAAGGAAATCAATTCGTCAACTTCATCCCTATCGTAAAAGTTAGCCGGAAAAGTGTTCTTAAAAGTTCCTCCCCCCTGCAGTACGGCCAAAATATCTTCAAGCTTGCTAAAGCTGTGATTAATATCATTATTGATGACCTCAACTTTACGCAGGTCGGTGGTATCGACCATCCTTGCAATACCAAGCTCCACCATGAGCAGCCGGTGCATGATGGCCTTACCCAGTTCGGAGCGGGCCTGCTGGCTCTCGATTTCGTGATTGTAGCGATCCAGAGAGTTCAACTGTACCCTGTCCACAACATAAATTACTGCAAAAGCGACAAAGAAAACCAAGCAAAGAAATAAAACTTTAGAAATAACCTGCTCCTTGAGCAGGCCGGAAAGTCTTCTACTTAACATCATATAATCCGTACTTATTAAATATGGCTTTGCCCTCAGCACTGGAAGCATACTCCATGAAGGCCTTGGAAATCTCAGGGTAACGGGAGAATCTCAGCAATCCGATTATCAATTTCTTTTTTCCAGCATACTTATCACTGATCGGCAGCACGCTTAAACTGTCGCTATTTTCCGGCCAAGTTGAAGTAGCATACCAGTTAATAACAAGATCCGCTTCTTTATCCTTAAGCACGCGGACAAGATCTTTCGAGTCTGTAGTCATCATCTGCACATTGTCGGCAACTTGGGCGAATATACCTTTTTTATTCAGAATTTTCTCAGTCTCACGCCCGATACTGCCACTTTCAGGATTACCGATAACCACATAGTAACCATTGTCGGCCATACTATCCAGATTACCAGGAATATTCTTGGGATTACCTTTTTGGACCATCATAGCGGCCTTATTGAATCCCACATGACCTGTATCCGTAACCAATCCCTGCTCAAGACATGCTTGAATATAAGAGCCGGAACCAGGGAGATAGAGATCACCTATCTTGTTAGCTTTAATAGATTTTAAAAGGTTACCTGAACCACCCTTGGTTATCAGCACCTTACAATCATATTTTTGTTCTATAATTCCCGCTATCTCGCTCATGGGCTTAATCATGGTAATGCCGCAGTAGATCAATAATTCTTTTTTCTGCTCAACTTTCTGCTGCTGGCACCCGGACATAACAGTCAACCCCAGTACAAGAAAGAGAGTGAGGACAAGTTCATTAATATTTTTAAATAGCTGGCACAATTTCATTTTTACTTTCCCTGATTCAAGTTTGCATATGTTGGCGAAAACAACTTATATCATAACATAAATTTGAATCAAATATTGAGAAACCTGCCTGAATGAGAGAATTAAGCTTCCACTTAGATTCACTCTGCCACAAAAAACTTGCATTTATCCCATCCATAAGGCACTCAACCCGCGGCGTCAGTAGCACGCCTGATCCACGCAATAATAAACTTTTCACCTTGAGGCCAATCACCATGGACAAACATCCCAAGGACTGGCGGTTTGCGCAGGCGAACAAAGAAGCCCTGCTAACTCTCGGGGCTTACGCCCTTTATTTTATCTGGTGGTACGTCTGTGCCTACGGCATGGGCAGCGGAGACCCGGACCAGTATGAATATGTCTTCGGACTGCCGGAATGGTTCTTCTACAGCTGCATCGTAGGCTATCCGCTCATCACCGTCCTGCTCTGGGCGTTGGTCAGATTCAAATTCAAGGATATGCCCCTTGATGAAGAAATTGACGAGATAAATAAGGAGCAGCAGTCATGAGCAACACAATGCTGACCGTCATCCCGGTAATTATTTATCTGGCGCTGTCATTCGGCGTGGCTCTGTGGGCACGCAATAAGGCTGAATCCACAACTTCCTCCAAAGGTTTTATCGAAGATTACTTCATCGGCGGACGCTCCATGGGCGGCATGGTGCTGGCTATGACCATTATTGCCAGCTACACCAGCGCCAGCAGTTTTGTCGGCGGTCCCGGCGTGGCTTACAAGCTGGGACTGAGCTGGGTTCTGCTGGCAATGATTCAGGTCCCCACTACTTTCCTCACTCTTGGCATCCTCGGTAAACGGTTTGCCATCATGGCCCGTAAAACCGATTCCGTAACCATCACAGATTTCCTGCGCGCCCGCTACAAAAGCGACGCTGTGGTCATCCTCTGCTCGGTGGCTCTGATTGTATTTTTCATGGCTGCCATGCTGGCACAGTTCATCGGCGGAGCAAGACTCTTCCAGACCGTAACCGGATACCCATACATTGTAGGTCTCGGACTTTTTGGGGTTAGCGTGGTCCTCTATACCGCCATCGGCGGCTTCCGGGCTGTGGTACTCACTGATGCCATTCAGGGGATTGTCATGGTTGTGGCTGTAGTGGTTATCCTGCTGGCGGTCATTAATGCGGGCGGAGGCATGGAAAACTGCATCCAGTCCCTCAAGGCCATTGACCCCGGCCTGATTACTCCCACCGGTCCCAAAGATGCTGTACCGCAACCGTTCACCCTTTCCTTCTGGGTGCTTGTCGGTATCGGAATCCTTGGTCTTCCTCAGACCACCCAACGCTGCATGGGCTACAAAGACTCCAAAGCCATGCATGATGCCATGATCATCGGCACCCTGCTCATCGGTTTTATGATTCTCTGTGCACACCTCGCAGGAACTCTTGGGCGTGCGATTCTTCCCGAGCTCCCGGCAGGCGATCTGGCTATGCCTTCACTCATTGTAGAACTTCTCTCCCCGTTCTGGGCCGGAGTTTTCATTGCCGGACCTCTGGCGGCAATCATGTCCACAGTCGACTCCATGCTTCTGCTGGTATCCGCAGCCATCATCAAGGACCTCTATATTCACTACCGTCTTAAGGGTGATGCTTCACGCATGACTCTGGTCAGCCTCAAGAAAATGAGCCTGATCTGTACCGTAGTTGTAGGACTGATGGTCTTCGTGGCTGCCATTGAGCCGCCGGACCTGCTGGTCTGGATCAACCTTTTCGCTTTCGGCGGACTGGAAGCGGCTTTCCTCTGCCCCATTGTCATCGGGCTGTATTGGGATAACGCCAACTCCACCGGAGCCATATCCTCCATCGTCATCGGCGTGGGGACCTTCATTGTGCTGACCGTCATGAAACCTGCCATGGGCGGTGTGCATGCTATTGTGCCGACAACATTGGCCTCACTGACCGCTTTTGTACTCGGCTCATATGCCGGACACTCCAGAACAAGGAGCAACCGGACTCCTGCATAAAAGGACTTACGGCAGTTATATCCACTATCCCGAAACAGGTCCGACATGTTTTCGTAACAAAGATAACGTAATTGCTAACTGCGAAGCATGTTTGGAAATAACTGCCACCTAATATAAAAGCCCTCCAGTCCGGGCACAGGAGTGAATAATATGGATATGCACCATCCTCTGAAAGTATATGAAGAGGAACTTTCCGAGCTTCAGGGTCTTGTCCTTGAACTCGGTAATCTGGCACTCGACCAGTTGGACAAGGCTATCAAGACCTTCGAGGACAATGATCCCGAAAACGCTGAAGCTATCGTTAAAATGGATGAAAAGATCAACGATCTTGAACATGAAGTGGACAAAATGTCCCTGATGATCATCACCAAGATGGAGCCTAAAGCCGCTGATCTTCGTTATGTCCTGACCGCCAGCAAAATTGCCTCCGACCTTGAACGTATTGCCGACTATGCCAAGAGCATTGCAAAGAAAGGCAAACGCGGCTTTGCTGAGGAACACACCCAGCATCTAGGCTATGTGCAGCATATGGGTCAGGAGTTAAACGCCATGCTCTCCAGCATCCTTGAAGCATTCAAGGAACTGAGTGTGGAAAAAGCACTTGATGTCTGGCACAGCGACAGCAATGTAGATGCCCTGTTCAAGGAAGGTGTAACCGGCATGAAAGACTGCGTGGAAGCTGAAGACCTCGAAGGGAAAGGATTCATCTCCCTGCTCTTCACCATGCGTTGTCTTGAACGTGTCGGCGACCATATCACCAACATTGCCGAGCATATCTATTTCATTAAATATGCTGAGTATTTTGCTGGAAAGAAATAAATTTGATTTTTTTAAAAGGAAAAGGGTGGGAACGCTGTTGTGTTTCCACCCTTTTTAAATTCAATGACGAAGCTGTTTAATAATAAAGATCAACAACTTCCTTGATCATTTCCTCATCTTCATAATCTTTCGAATTCTTAACCGAATCCATGAAAGCGTGGGATGCTTCATTATCCATGTCCCCGATGGCTTTCAAAGCCATAAACTTCTGAGTGTTCTCGTGTTCCCGATAATATTCTATGAGAAACGGAAGCTTTTCTTCCGCCTGTAGTATGCCCAGAGCGCTTACCGCGCAAGACTGGATCATGGTGTCATCATGCCTGGTCAGATTCATGAGTGGCGTAATAGCTTTCGGGTTATTGGTGTAGCCCAGCTCCAGTACCTTCAGGTAATTGTAGTCGCTGTCATCATCGGCTTTAATATCACGGACTAGACGCTCTACATCGGCATCGGAAGCAACATACTTCATCACATGCCTGTTGACCTTGGATGCAACCTCCTTGACCATCAGACTGATGGGAACGTTGTAGCAGGGATGCTCCACCTCACGGAATGCCCAGATGGGAACTTTGCCGTTTTTAAAATAACTGGTAATGCGGTGCTTCTCATTGCCATCATACAGGTCGGCACTGAAAGTCATAAAAGTAAAGTAGGGAGAAAATCCGCTGCTGCGGTGGTTACGGATGCGGTACTTGTGAATTTCCAGATTGACGGGGTGGGCTGTTGCACCGTCTTTGCCGATGTGAACGCCACGCATCTGCAACTCTTTTTCCAAATATTTCTGCAGGAACTCCACTTCATTGTTAATGTCCAGATAGGCGGTGAGAGTCCCTACGGAAAACTGTTTATCTTCCGCGCTACGTACGTCTTCAAGTGCAAAAACAACTTCCTCTTCAACCGGGCCGGAATAATCCACACTGGAAGGGGTCGGCGGAGCAACATTAAACGACTTTGAACAGCCTCCCAGCATCAGCAGCGATGCCGCAAGGCACAGAAACAGACCTTTCAAATTCATAATCTTCAATTCCTTTACTATATAATAATTAATATAAAACTAACGGATGCAATATTCCAGACTCAAGTTAATCTCAAGATAAATATAAAACTATTATGACAAAACAACAGGATCTCTGAGTCCAGTTTAAATCTTTTCCCCTTTACACTGCTATCCGTTTTGTCTAGTCTCTTCCGCAGCTGGGGGTGCCTTATCTGGCTGAGATGGCGTAATAGCCTGTCCCTTCGAACCTGATGCGGGTAATCCCGCCGTAGGGAAGCTACATAGATTCTGTAGTTATATCTATTGTTGCGCTCGCCCTACGTGGTGAGCTTTTTTTTTACGGAGTGAAAATGATCGTAAAATTGAATGGCAAAGAAGCCGAACTGGCCGAAAACATCACCATCCTCGAACTGCTGGATTCCAAAAATCTCACACCGGACACCGTAGTTGTTGAACTCAACATGGAAATCATCCCGGCTGAAAACTACGGCTCCACACAAATAAATGACGGGGACCACCTCGAAATACTGCGCTTTGTAGGCGGAGGTTGATTACAATGAACAACGATATTTTCAAACTGGGCGGCCTTGAATTCGAAAGCCGTCTGCTGACCGGAACAGGCAAATACGCCGACGATTCCGTAATCCCGGACGTCTGTGAAGCTTCCGGCTCCCAGATCATCACCGTGGCCCTGCGTCGCGTTGACCTCGAATCTGAGACCGGAAACGTCATGGATTTCATTCCCAAACACATGCAGCTGCTGCCTAACACTTCCGGCGCACGCACAGCCGAAGAAGCAGTCCGCATCGCCCGCCTTGCCAAAGCCATGGGTTGCGGTAACTGGATCAAAATCGAAGTCATTTCCGATAACAAATACCTGCTCCCCGACGGCTACGAGACCGCCAAGGCCACCGAAATCCTCGCCAAAGAAGGATTCGTGGTCCTGCCCTACGTGAACGCAGACCTCTACATCGCCCGCTCACTGGTGGATGCCGGAGCCGCAGCAGTCATGCCCCTTGGCGCACCCATCGGAACCAACCGCGGCCTGAAAACTCGCGAAATGGTGCGCATCCTGATCGACGAAATCGACCTGCCGATCATCGTGGATGCCGGAATCGGCCGCCCCTCCGAAGCCTGCGAGGCCATGGAAATGGGGGCCGATGCCTGTCTGGTCAACACCGCCATTGCTACTGCATCCGATCCCAAAATGATGGCTAAAGCATTCGGTAGGGCAGTAAAAGCCGGGCGCGAGGCTTACCTTTCCGGTCCCGGAGCAAAACACAGCCATGCCAAGGCCTCCTCACCACTTACCGGATTCCTGCACGAAGGATAAAATAAAATGAGCTTCTATCCCATCTGCGCCGAATACAACGACGCCCCCCTTGCCGAGCAATTCGGATCCATAACTGAACACGATGTCAGGCGCGCCCTTAACAAGACAACTTTAAGCCCCGAAGACTTTCTTGCCCTGTTAAGCCCCGCAGCAGTTCCCTTTCTCGAAGAAATGGCCGCAAAAGCAAGTCAGCTGACCTTACAGCACTTCGGCAGGACCATTCAGCTGTTTACTCCGCTGTACATGGCTAACTTCTGCACCAATAAATGTGTTTATTGCGGCTTCAACACCAAAAACGACATTCCCCGCTCTCAATTGGGCCCGGAAGAACTGGAAAAAGAAGCCAAGGCAATTGCCTCCACCGGACTTAAGCACCTGCTTATCCTCACCGGGGATGCCCGGGCCAAATCTTCCCCGGAATACATTGAATCCGCTGTGGGAATCCTGCGTAAACACTTTCCGTCCGTATCCATTGAAATCTACGCCATGACCGAGGAAGAATACTCCCGTCTGGTTGAGGTCGGTGTGGACGGCATGACCATGTTTCAGGAAACCTACAACGAAAAGCTCTATCCGGAATTGCACCCTGCAGGACCGAAACACGATTACCGTTTCCGCCTTGATGCACCTGAAAGGGCCTGCAAAGCCGGAATGCGCGTGGTCAACATCGGCGCCCTGCTCGGCCTTGATGAATGGCGTAATGATGCCCTGAAAACAGGCATTCACGCCGCTTATCTGCAGAACAAATATCCCGAAGTAGACATCGCCGTATCACTGCCGCGTATCCGCACCCATGTGGGTGATGCCTTCACTCCCAAATCCCTTGTCAGCGACACCGCCCTTGTGCAGAACATGCTGGCCCTGCGTATATTCCTGCCCCGCTGCGGAATCACCATTTCCACCCGCGAAGCACCGGATTTCCGCGAGAACATCCTGCCGCTGGGCGTAACCCGCATGTCCGCAGGCGTTTCCACAGAAGTCGGCGGACATACCTGCGACGAAGAGGAAAAGGTAGGACAATTCGATATCAGTGATGGGCGCAGTGTGGACGAAATGTGCGCGGTGCTCCGTAAACACGGCTACCAGCCCGTATTCAAGGACTGGCATCCCTTGCAGGAAGCATCGTGAACAGCACAGAGCAAGGCATAGCAAAATATCTCGGTGAGGACCGTCTGCGCTACCTGCAAGCGGTCCACATCGGCATTGCAGGAGCCGGAGGACTGGGTTCCAACTGCGCTATGTACCTTGTACGCAGTGGGTTCAAGCAATTTGTCATTGCCGACTTTGACCGGATCGAGGAATCCAACCTCAACCGCCAATTCTATTTCATGGAACAGGTCTGCACCAACAAAGTTGATGCTCTCTGCGAGAACCTGAAATCCATCAACCCGGACCTCGACATAACTGCTCATGCTACCGCTGTCAGCCGTGAAAATGTTCATGAGTTGTTCGGCGAGTGCGATGTTATCATCGAAGCCTTTGACGGCGCAGCAGCCAAAAAAGCACTTGTAGAAACATTCCTGCCCACGGGCAAACTGCTGGTAACGGCATCAGGAATGGGCGGCACAGGCAATACGGATGAAATCAAAACCCGCAAGGTCCGCGACAACTTCTACATTGTCGGAGACATGAAAACCGAGTGCAATGCCGAGACCCCGCCATTCTCACCAAGGGTAGCAATCTGCGCCGCCAAACAGGCCGACATTGTTCTCAATCATTACCTGAACAAATTCCAAGAAGCCAAATAGGTATAAAAAATGAGCACCAAAAAAATCACCCGCCAGAACATCCTTGATACAGATATTTACTGTCTTACCGCCCTGAAATTTTCCAAGGACCGCTCCAATATCGAAGTTGTCCGCGAGATGCTCGATAACGGCATCAAACTGATCCAGTACCGTGAGAAGGAAATCAAGTCCGGGCAGAAGTATGAAGAGTGCATGGAAATCCGCCGCATGACCCGCGAAGCCGGGGCCGCCTTCATCGTCAATGACGACATCGATCTCGCCATGATGGTCGAAGCGGACGGCATCCATATCGGGCAGGAAGATTTTCCGGTCCACGCAGTACGCAAGCTCATCGGTGATGAAATGGCCATCGGCCTTTCCACCCACGCTCCCGAAGAAGCACTGGCTGCTGTTGAGGCTGGTGTAGATTACATCGGCGTAGGTCCCATCTTTAAGACTTACACCAAAGATGATGTTGTTGATCCCGTAGGCTTCGAATATCTCGACTGGGTAGTCAAGAATATCAATATTCCCTTCGTAGCTATCGGCGGTATCAAAGAGCACAACATTGCCGAGGTAATGAACCGTGGCGCAAAATGCGTAGCCCTCGTCACCGAAATCGTCAGCGCAGATGATATCGGCGGCATGATCAAAGACCTGCGCTCTGCAATGCCCAAATAAATTTTAAATCGGAACCACTCACATGAAGACACCCCTGAACCGAAATATAAGTAAGCTCCGGTTCAGGGGTGCGGGGTTGGTAACGTTTGAATTAAAACGGCTGTGAATTATTTAATGGATTATTTGTATCCGTAAATCCACCTACACCACTTCTCATTCTCCAAATTGATCCGATCAAAGCTTTGCGCAATTTCGAATCAGACGAAGACCACTCAATAGTTGCATAACCGGCAGTTCTTTTTATTCCTGATGGGGACAACATCCAATACAGACGGGTACTGTGAGCCGGAATTTCGAAATCTCCGGTTCCTGTAGCAATAACAGGCCAACTACTTTGACCTCCTTTAACAATCTGACTAAGATTAGTTATATCGACATCTTCATGATCATATACCCTAACTTTGCATTGAATGGTTTCACCTGTAATATTTGTTAATACAAATCGCGGGAGCATATAATTAGAGGAACTTGTGTATAAGTACACTATTCCCGGAACTGTTATCCCCCCTTGCGGAACAAAAGTCCCCTCCGCCATAGCCCCGCCGCTCATCAGCAAAACCATTGCCATTGCCAATACAATCTTCATTGCTTTTTTCATTGTTTCTCCTTTGAATTAAAATCTAAGAACTATAAACGCCCCCTAAACCATAAGCTTCGATTTAGGAGTGCGGGTTGGATAGTTTTTAAATTAGACTAGAAGGGCTGGCCGTTGTTGATGTATGCAACCCCACCATACAAATAATCATTATATGTACCTCCTGTATACTGAGCTGTACTAACAAGAGCTTTGGTCATCTGCGGATCATTTGAATTCCATTTAATAACTGCGTACCCCATTGTTCTCATTAAGATCCCTGACTTCGTAAAATTAAAATATCGCGTTGAATAAGCAGGAATATCAAAGACATCATCACCACCTGCTGCTAACTGATATTGACCCGAAACAATGGTCCACACGTCACCATAAGAGGATACATTGTTTCCACTCTGATCATAAACATCTACTTTGCATCTTACATTTTGATTTGTAATGTTTGATATGTAAAAACTCGTGTACAAACCTCCTTTAGAACTTCTATAGCTTTTCACATGGGGAACTATAGCACTTCCCTGCGCATTAAAAGCTTCCTCTGCCATAGCCCCGCCGCTCATCAGCAGCACCATTGCCATCGCCAGTACAATCTTCATTGCTTTTTTCATTGCTTCTCCTTAACAATTTCATTGTGTAAAATTAGACACACTAATCAATAGAGATATTATCGGAATAACAAAAAAGGTTCTTTAGATAAAATTTAAACTTTCTCTAAATTGATATTCAATAAACGCAACAAAGCATGTTCGAGCAAAAATAAAATGCTTGCGAATTTAAACGCGGGAAACAATATTACCTGCTAGACATATAAATATATTCAGTGAACATTAATTTTGTGCTATGAAGGAAATAAGTGAGGAATAAATGATCCTACGCCTATTTTTATACGCCATATTTATGCTATTGATGTTCAGTAACACAGCATCAGCACAATCTTTGCACAACACCACATTCATGGTGGAATCCATAATCCCTTATGCCTACATCAGCAATGGAACTGCAACGGGAATAAACGTTGAAATACTGATAGAAGCACTCGCAGCTGTAAACATAAAGCGACCTGCTTCTGATGTACAAATCATTCCATGGGCGCGAGCATATAAAACGATACTTTCAGCACCAAACACATGTACAATAAGCACCGTAAGAAGCCCGAAGCGGGAGTCTCTTTTTAAATGGGCAGGCCCAATAACAGGCTACGAATGCTCCTTTATTTCAAAAAAGAAAAACAAAAAAATAAATATTATCAACAACCTTAAAAGGCTTAAAACTGCAGCAATAAGAGATGCAATCTCTTATGACACTTTGATTAAAATGGGTTTTAATAAGAAAAATGTAGAAGCAGTAGTAACCATAAAAATGCTGGTTCAAAAGTTACAATACGGCAGGGTGGATATAATCTTCAGCAACCCACATGCTATTTTCAATGAAATGAAAAATTTAAATATCAACACCAATAATTATGAGATAATAAAAACAGTCAATACGGGGGATATGTATTGCGCCTTTAACAATGCAACAGATGATTCATTAGTAAAAAAGCTCCAACGAGGCATTGATATTATCCGGGCTAACGGAAAGCTGGATCAAATTATCGACAAATACAGACAACAGCTGAACAAATAATCCACCTCAAGCTACCTGCTTATGGGATGGCTGCAGGAAGATTAGATTTCATAAAACATAACAATCTATTTTATTTCCCTGATATTTAAGTTATAGTTAATTCGTGAGGTTTCTTATGCTTAGATATCTACTTACCACTATCTCCTTAATATTTTTCCTGAATGTCACAGCATCAGCCCAATCCCTAAATGACACTATCTTTATTACTGAAGAGCTCCCGCCTTATAATTTTGTAATTGATGGAAAGCCCACAGGGTTTGCTGTTGATATTCTTTTGGCAGCACTCAATGCAACAGGGATTAAAGCTGATATTTCAAAGGTGCATGTCTACCCTTGGCCGAGGGCTTACAAGGATGTTTTAGCCAAGCCCAACCACTGCCTCTTCAGCACAGTACGCAACAATGCCCGGGAAGAGTTGTTCAAATGGGCCGGCCCCATTGCAAACTATGACGTTGATTTCATCGCCGCTAAGGACCGAATAAAAGCAAACAACATTGATGATATTAAAAAATCCAAAATAAGTGTGATAAAAAACGATATTGCATATGAAACTATTCTAGCTGAAAAGTTTGATGAAGAACAAATAGACCTATCATACTCTGTTATATCAATGATAAAAAAACTCAACAAGGGCAGAGTAGATATAATAGCAGGCAACAGAGAAGCAATATTTTATAAAATGGGACAGAATCATATCAATCCAAAAAATTACGAGGTCATATTTTCGATTGAAACAGCTCCGCTGTACTTCGCCTTTAATAAATATACAAGTGATGCTGTAGTAAGAAGATTTCAAATAGGAATTGATAAGATTAGAAAAGAAGGCAAGCTGGATTGGTTAGTAAGAACTTATCTTCCAGACAATTGATTATACACTAATTGTGTATGAACCCAAAAAACCGCCGCAACCTCTCAGACTGCGGCGGTTTCTCATTTCATTTTCCCAATAAAATTTTACAGTACATTCCAAGGAGTTTCAGCCAGAGGCAGATAATCTTTTTCCTGTGCGCTGATATCAAGATGCACCAGCCCCAACGGTGCAACACGCGGGTCGGGCTGATCGGTGAGCTCACGGGTATCGATGGTCACGAAATAATGCTTGCACGATTCACAGACATCTACACGCTCATTCTTGCGCTCATCTGCCTGCAGGTATCGGAGCTTCTCAATATCCTCATTCTCGCACCATGGGCAGGTGTTACGCTTGAACCGCCATTCGTGTCCGCAACAGGAACAATGCAGCCAGCGCTGCCCGCCGTGGGATTTCAGATAGGCATTGTCATCACCGGACTTCTTAAGCAGGGCAAGATCAGGAAAAGTGCCGCAGACCGGGCAATAACCCTTATGCCAAGCCATATTCTCAATGGCCTTGGCTGCTTCAGGTTCCATGCGGGCCATGAAAGGCTTAAGAGCCATAGTCCCGATGAATGCCAGAGTCTGGTCATCAATCTTCCATTCATCAATCAAGGACCGTAGCATCTTGCTATCTTCATCCCAAAGAGCCTTGGCAAGATCATTAAAATTATCAACCTCACCTACTGCAGCTACGATTTTATCGACCTCTTTGGATATCGCAGGTAGCCCCTCAGTAACGGCCCCTGCAACCAGCATGAACACTTCGCGGTACTTTTCACCAAGTTCCGGCAATTCCATATCCGCCAGTAAGGCAACACCCTGCTCAAAACGCGGGGCATATGCTTCCGGGATTTCATAGCCATTCCAATCCGCCAAAAGATCATCTGCTTTTTCCAGAGCAATAACCAACGGCCCGAAAGCATCAAAAATATTTTCTAAGGCAGGCATTCTCGTACGCAAAGCAAAAAGCCCAGCCTGAACGTCACGTTTTTTCTTATTCTTACCCATTAATAATGCTCCAGAAATATTTGATGCGCTACGCGCTTTTTGACAAAAGATTTCGCTTCCGGCGGCTTAACCCCTTTGAAAAGGGTTTAAGAATCCCAAACTTTTTTAATAAGCTTCGCGTCCATTAACGAAAATCTGTAGAAATTTATTTTAATTAGCCCCAACTAATCCGTCCCTAAGGGCGAAGCCTTATTAAAAGGTTCTGAAGGGGATGGGGTCTGGGGAAGGGGAAACTCTTGCAAGAGTTTCCCCTTCCTGTAGCCGCGCGCGATAATTCGCCCTCGCGAGCGACATAAATTACCTTAGTTTCCAGTTTCACTATATGAAACACCTTTTCATTTCTAGAAGAAAATATCCAGCGGTCCGATTTATTCGGGCCGCTGGTCTTTTATCACATATTTCATTTTCAAAGATCAAATTTGCCGTTTAAGGCTCCTTGATTTCATCCCAAGGTTTAGGTCGAATTTTATTTTTTAAATGCTGATACAGCGTTTTCTGATTTTCCCATTCCCTTCATAATATATAGTCACCTCGCGCTTCCAGTTCCATGGCCCGTTTATACAGCCTACGCACATAGCTTGTAGTAATTCCCAATCTCTTAGCGATTGTAGCGTTTTCAAGTCCCTGTTTTTTAAACTTCACAACCATGGCCATCTTCCTATCCCGTCTGGCCTGTCTTGTTTCGTGCGGTATATCGGCCAGATTCGGATAAGCCTCATAGAGCTGGTAAACAGATTCTTCAGGGGTTTTGCGCCCATGTTTGACGGAATTAAGAGCATCCAGCAAAGCATTTTCAAAACCTACTCTCACGGCCTACCTCCAACCCCCACCCCGCTTGATATTCTCAACAGGCAGCAACATTTCCTGCCCATATTCCTTCTTGAGTCTGCGCTGGGTGCGCTTGATGGTGCCGGGGGAGATCATTTCCCGGATATGGTAGCCGACCATGTAGTCAAAGGCCGCCCTTGTGTACCAAAGGTTAAGATACGGGGTGTTGTTCAGGGCTTCCCGGATCAGGCCGTCCCGGCCTTTGGTCGGTTCGCCTGTGTAGAGCTGGTTAATGGATACGCCGATACTGCTCGCCGTGGATACTGCGGGACCTGCGATAGTGCCGAGAAACCCGCCGCCAAAGCGGTTGACCTTGCCCAGCAGGAAATCACCGTAGATTCCGGCCCCGCCGGACTGAAGCAGGGCCGCGCTTGCGGTTCCCATGTTGATCTTGCCGTCCTTATCCACCAGCTCACGGGGAGTGCGTCCCTTGGAAAGGTCCTTGGCGGTCATGGCCAGATAGCCCATTATAAATGATGTGGCCACGTAGTGACTGACTCCCATGAGATCCAGCCCGTCTACGTCGGCACGTTTCCAGCGTTTACCGGACATGGTGCGTTGAATGTAGGCAATGGGAAAACTCTTGAACTGGGTGACGAACCGCGCAGCCTCGCCCCAGCCTGATCCGGGCCGGGTCCCGCGCACCATGGCGGCCCGTGTTTTCTCATCAGGTTCAATGATGGCGTACATGGTTTCATCAGCGTAGTAGCCCATAAGATCGGTCTCCAGCTCCCGGCGCATGTCGGTGCGCAGACGTTGCTGAAACGCTTCGCGCTGCTCGTCATCACCACGGAAGTTCTCAAGCCTATGTTCAATAAGCGGATCAATGTCCGCATCGTCCAGAGCCCAGACCTTTTCGGGCAGAAGGTGGGTATTGCCGTCAACTTCCTTGGATGCGGCATAGCGCAGCACTTCCCACTTTTCCATGCTGATGCCCTGCCAATCCAGTATGCGCCGGGTGGCTTCGGGCAGATCTTCCCAGACCAGACCGCTAACGTGGCCCAACTCCGTGGAAAGCATATGCACGTAACCGGACTTGTTGGCCTCGGTCCATGCGGTCAAGCCTGACCATTTAAAGAAGCGGTTCAGATGTGAGCTGGTGCTGCCGAGGTGCGAGTCCTGAGCCTCAAACCTAGCTGCCAAGTCTCCGAGAGTGCCGTCAATCATGGTTCCTAGTGAACGGTAGATCTTGCGCTGCTCTTCAGAACTCAGTCCCTCAAAACGCATATCAAAAGCGGTTTTCCATGAATTCAGCAGGCTGTTTCCGTGGTGCCGGGCATTGATGGCCTTGACGAAAACATCGGCCACAGCGGAAAGGGTTGCGCCGCCCAACTTGCCCATGCTCATTACTGCACGGGTAACGGATGCGATCTTCGCAGCCGTGGGCCTCACAGCTCCGAAGGTTTCCCCGTTTAACTCGGCGTACCAGTGGGCCAGCTTGCCGGAAACAACCCGGCCCTGACTCCAAGCGTTATTCAGACGCTGCTCGGCATGGGCCTTGATCTGCGGCTCGGTCATTTCCTGGCGCATGTTGCGCAGCTTCTCGAAATTCACATAGCTCCGCGCGGCATCAACATCATTGCGCACCCGCAGCTTCTCGGCCTCGATGAGGGATTCCAGCATCACTTCCGGGTTAGGGCCGAAGGTATCCATCAGGGCCAGCTTGCGGGAAGACATATCCAGATGGCCAAGCACGTTATCCAGCACGTTACCGCGCCCATAAATCTCATGGTATTGCAGGAAATCGTCAGCACTTTTGAAGTGCAGCACACGGTGTTTGGTCATGGAGCGGGCCAAGTTTGCAGGGCCAACGTGTTCACCCTTGGCTTTCGCGTTGGTCTTAAGATCTTTGCCGCTGGAGATGGTATCGAATACAGATTCAAGGGCTGTGCGGACATCGTCTTCTTCCATATCAGGAAATGATCTTTCTGCATCCAAGTGTTCCATGACAAAATCAACCCAACCCGCGCGGCCCCCAAGGGTCTTGGAAAGCAGCTTGGACTGATCATGGGACTGCGGAATCCAGCCTTCAAGCTTGCCGATGTTGGCCCCGGCGCGGTTCATGCGCAGCCGTGCATCTTCGCAATACTTGCCCAGCACTTCCGCCACCTGTCCGGCCAGCTTGCCCTTGAAGTTCTCCGGTTCCATCATGGCCTTGGCCACATCGTTCTGGAAATCCTTATCCTTCAGCAGAAGCTTTTGCACCGGACCGTCCAATGCTTCCAGCTCGGAAAGAATTCCACCCTGCCAACGGCGTTGAATGCCCCGCATCTTGCGGCTTACGCTATTCCTTGCACCGCTGAATTTCTTGGAGCTGCCGACCATCATGGCTTCCATGGCATCAAGGAAATGAAAGCCTTCGCCTTCAACCTGAGAGATAAAACTATCCACGTTCTTGCGCTTCAGGATGGTCAGGGCAACCTGCTTACGGTTAAGCGCTGCCGCAATGGCTGCTTCCTCAGACTCCTTGGCAAGCAGGTCAACCAGCTCGTCAGTGGCCCGGTTCAGTCCGCCTTCCGCTTTCAGCTCCCTTTTTTTCTTGAGCATCTTTTCAACCACGGCCACGGCATCTGTCCGTTCCAGCCCGCCATCAATTACAGCCTGTACACAATCCGCTTTACTCGGCATCCGGCACCCCCAATACACATTCAACTACGCCAAGTCCGGCTTCTTCCATGTCGGCCACTTTGGCTTCGAGATCCTTGGCAGAGTCCAGTTCAAGCAGATCTTCTTCACTGACCCTGCCTTCAGCTATAAGTCTATCCAGTTCAATTTCTTCCTGGGACTTGCCGCTCTTGGCATCAATACCCATGGTTTCAAAGGCATCAGCTTTGTAGTCCGGGACTTCCAGCGGCTTGATGGGTTCAATGGTTTCTGTTTTCAGATTGACTTTATGTGTGTCGGTAGTTATTTCTTTATTAAGGTCAGGCTGTGTCGGACGATCAGGTATCCCGGCATTTGTATCCCCGTTAAGGTCATCCCCCTTCGGGAGACTCTGACCTTCAGAAACTTCTCGCCCCTGCTTAGATGAATGCGAAGTCTTGGCAGGTGTATCCCCAGCAGGTGAAAGACTGCCTTCGGTAGCCATCGACTGGGAGACGCGGGAAGTTTTTCTTTTTGAAAGGGAATAGGAACCTGTCTTGTCTACGAAGGTAGAAACTAAAGTCTGATCAGGATTGCCTTTCCGTTTCTTGGCTACATAAACGACATGCGCCCCGTCTTCACGGGCAACAGTCCAAGTTATATTGTTTTTGTGCTGCACTGCCGGGTCATACTCGCGCACCACATGCGGAAGACTAAGTATGTCTTCCTTTCTAACCTTCAGGTCGGCTTGCTTCCCGCTTTCCTCCCCATGCCTCCAGATGATTTTGACCAGGCCCCAGCCACGGGACTTATATTCACGGGCAAATTTCTTGTGCTTAACCACAAGGTTGCCGTCCTCGTTGAACATTGACGGCCCACGCTCAACCAGAATTTTTTCCAAGTCTTCAGGCTCTAAAGTGGCCAGCACCTCACCCGGATCACCAACGGGATCTGCGAGTACACGGTCATAGCCGCGGCCCAGCTCTTCCACTTCCTTCAGGATGTTTGAGACATCCACAGGGCGGTCATTAATTAGGTCATCAATGGCTTTATCAGCAGCCTCGGCAACCTTCTGCCGGGTCAGCGCATCGGACTGACGGCGCAGCTTGGCCACTCGCATGTCGTGCAGCTTGGCACCGCCGAAGCCGAACAGCCCACCAACGGCAGCACCGAAGAACACATCAGACATATAGTCGGCCAGCCCTACGTCCTTGCCCATCTTGGCCCGGTTGGGCATGACCACGGCATCGGCCAGCGCGGTACTGGCCGCGCCTTCAAACACTGCCGCACCCACACGGGCCATGGTAGAACCTCCGCGCACAGCTCCGCCAAAGGGAATAAAGTTCACCGGGTCAGGCAATGAACCAACAATCCCGGCGCCGAAGCCGAGGACGGACCGCGCACCGCCGCCCCCTCGTTCCATGATGGAAGTACGCTCCTTGCGCTTGTCGTATTCCTCGGCATAGATTCCGGCCCGGACCGGAGTCATGGTTTCTTCCCATTTGATGCCTTCCCGGTAATGCTCGGATTTCTGCCAGTCTGCTTCCGACATATACGGGAGCTGCTTCTGGGTACTGCGGTGCTGCATCCATTCACTGTGCTGGGTTACCGGATCATAAGGGTTCGGCCCCCAGAAGGAACTGGAGCTGGCCCCGTATGCGTCACGCTCGGCGTTGGCTATGCGGGTTTCGTCCATGGCCACAGCAAGGGTGGTGTCTTCAAATGCTTCAGTCATGGAAGCACCGAGATAACGGCCCAGCTCCGGGCGGTTTTCCATTACCCGGTTGCGTTCATCCTGCGGAGTAGAAAGAGGAATATCTACCATAGATCAATATCCTCCAGCAGAGATGAGGGCTTAACCTGTGAGAACTCAAGGCTTAAAGCATTGCCTTCAGCATCTGTAACCAACTTCTGACTGGCCGGATCAAGCAGAACAAAACGGCCATCCATGGTAATCCAGACCCCGTTATTCTCTATGTGCTCAATGTATTCCGCAGCTCCTGCCTTGCCGAGAGTGACAGATTTGAAAGCCAGCTCCTGGTCAAGGTTGTTCAGCCGATCATGAAGCTGATCTTCCACAGCATCACTGACCATATTCTTGGGAAAGTACACGGCTATTTGATCTTCGTTCAGTGTTTGGTAGTACTTATCCAGAATGGTTGCGCCGGTTGATGATCCGGTCAGCTTAGCCCCGTTCTTGGTTACATCTTCCAGGCCGGAAACCCTGCGCTGCATGGCTTCATTGGCTGGAATAAGCGTTCCAACCCGTTGCATCAACCCCAGAAAATCAGATGAACTGACTGCATTTGTGAGATCTTTACCCTTTAGACTGCCGGGAATATCAGCTGTGCGAGTTGTAGAAGCTGCAACCAGTGTGCGCAGGTCCTCATCCATGGCTGTGGGTAACAGCTCCTGAATAAGGTCAACACCTTCGGGCAGTTCCATTTCGTTGATGACTCTGCCGGAATAGTTGCCCCAGCTACCCTGAAGCTGACGCAGGAAATCAAGCTTACCTTCAGTGTCCGCGCTGCTGAATTCAGACTTCAGGTTACGCTTGACCTGTTCCGGCAGAACTACGCCTGGGCGGCCTGTAAGTTGCTCCTGCATCTGCAAGGACTTCTCAATAGTCATACGCAGCCGCTCTTCTTCGGTAATGTCCAAGCCGGTTGTCGCGGCTTCAACGTTCCGTCCAGCGCGATCCCAAACGTTCCCGGCAGGGTCTTTTTCAAAAGCCTTAAGCCGCTTGGTCAGGGCATCACGGGCAATGTTGTACTTCTGAAGCTGTTCAGAGGCGCCTTCAATTTCATCAGGACGCAGGCTTTCAACCCGCGCCCACTGTTGGCTGATAGGCACCAGATTGCCGGATTCATCCACCTGTCCTTCCTGAAGGAAGAAAGCCATTTCCCTGCGACTCTCCATCTCTGTAACCAGCTTTTGGCCCTGTCGTGCATACTTACCGCCAAGGTTCACGTAGGTTGCCAGCAGATCTGCATAGCCCTCCGGTTCTGAGCCGGTTGCTATAGCATAAGCATTCGCATCAGCCAGTTTCTCCTGAAGGAGTATGGCCCGTTCTTCCAGAGCCTTGGCTGCCTCTCTTTCCTGGACAAGCTGCTCGGCCCGTTCCTGCCTCTCGACCATGCGGATATCAGATTCAATCTTATCCGCAATCTTCAGCTGTTGAGCAGCGGAAAGCAGGGAATTACCTTCCTCATCTACTAGAGATTCCAAAGTCTGCCTGGCTTTGCGTGGGTCCTTCGAGGATTGAGCCGAGAGCATGGAAATCAAAGTCTGATCCTGAGTAGTACGCATGAGCTGGATCGCTTTTTCTTCAGGATAGGAAGCCTGAATATCTTCATTAAACTGGCCTAGCTTGTCGAAAACCAGAGTAGGATCTTCATGATTAGCGGCCGCAAAGTTGAGCAGCGCAGCCCCGGAGTTCTGGAATGAAAGGGCCTTTTCTTCGTTTCTTCTCTTGGAAACAAAGTTCATGGCCAGACCATTGCCACGCGCTTCCATGTTGGCCAGCTTGCTCAGAGCAACTTCTTTAGCGTCAGAGTTCCAGCCAAATTGCTTTTCTATGTCTTTACGTTTCCGTTGGTAATAAGCCTTAGATTCATCGCCAACTTTGAAGCGGCTGGAGTCGGTGCGTTCCTGCCATGAATTCTGGAACTCCATTTCTTCAGCTTCCATGCCTGTGAAATAATCCCGCAACTGGGTTCGGGCCTGATCTGCTTTGCGATCTTCACCGATATTGAAGATAGTATTGCCCAGCCGCGCCAGAGCTTCACCATCAGCAGCCAACGCATTGGGGTTAACACCGTAACCGGCATTACCCGGTTGAACCCGGCCAAGGTTATATCCGATAAGAGTTCTATCCATACATCTGGCTCCCCATGGACAGCAGCGAGCCGCCAGCGCCGAGGAATCCGGCATTGCTTTTCTGCATTCTGGAGGCTGCGGCGGAATTATAATAACCGGCCATTTTGTTGTCGGCTTCGTAGATGATGTTTTTCTTGCGCTGGTTATGGCTGATGATCAGGGAATTCTTGTCCCGTTCATCCATCCAATCAGTTGAAGCCAGAATGGAAAGCGGAGTGCCGACCATTTCAAAACCTGAAGCGGCGTTCTCCGCTATATACTGCGACCGTTCTCGTTTCTGTTTTTCGTCCAGCAATTCCAATTCTTTCTTATGTTCCCGCTCTTCAGCATCAATATTGCGCAGGGCAGCATCCTGAGTGAGGATTGCATTTTGCTCCTGAAGCTGAGCGTTGTATTCCAAGCCGGAATTTTTGGATTGTTGTGCGGAAATTTGACCCACGGCAGATACAGCTGCACCTACAACTCCGATAATTGCTGCCATATTACACCACCTTTGCGAATGTATAGCGGTCCTTAAAATTGGGCGGGGTCTTGCGGCTGAACCCTTCGCAAAGAAAGCCCATGGTCTCCAGCATCTTGACGCTGACTTTGTTTTCAGTCAGCACCCGCGCCTCCAGCCGTACCAGTTTCAGTTCCTTCAGGGCCTTGCGCATTATCACACGGGTCAAATGCAAACATTGCATGGGATATTCCGGTACAAGGTCGCTGGTCAGTGCCCATGCCTCAGCGCACCGGTATCCCTGATACATAATCCCGCCACAGCCGATGATGACACCGTCTTCCCGGACAACAGTCATGGCATAAGCGGACTTCTCAAGACCTAGTCCCAACTCATATAGATTTACCCCTTCAAGGTCTTTGCGGTCCATGGCCCGAAGCTGGATATCAACGGCATCTGTTGCCTTAAATTCACGTTTATAAGTCTTCATAGTTTTCCTAAGTATTAATAACTTGTGTCGGGACAACCATAAGTACGGTCATGGGCAACGGCTGATCCTGACGAATATGAATTACGCTGCCTCGGGTCCAACCGGTGGGGGAAACGAGTTCTTTGTCTCCGGTAAAAAGAGGAACGGCCTGCCCCATAGGCATATTGGGAGCGCGGGAATAGATAACGTCCAGCTCGCCTGGATTCATGCCCATTTTTCCGCCCAGAGTGTTGTAAAATCGGGCCGCAATTTTGAAGAGTAATTTAGGCTTAGTCTGGGAAGTTCCCCGGTGGCTGCCGAATTCAAGAGGCATAGGTTCAACAACGGAGCTATAGCCAAGTCCCACATGGATTTTCTGTCCTGCGGAAGTGAGTTCCAGCTTGCCGTCTTCGGCAACTGTTTCGTTAGGAATCACCGCGCCGTCCACAAGGATCTCAACCTCGGCCCCGGCCAAATGCTCTAGGCCGGAAAGTGATTTGGTCTTTTCTTCCAGATCAAAAGTAACCCCGGCATCAAGGAAAAAAGCTTCCACAGCAGTGTCGTCATTGACGCTGTCAAACTCGGCCTCAATGAATTCCACAAACCGCTTTTCAGTTCCGTTGATGTTCCGCAAAACAACAGCCCAAAGCTCGTCACGTCCGACAGCGTCATTGTGAATGGAAGCAATGGATTCAACCTTGCCCTTGGTTATGATGCGGCTCCAGGCAACCACGTTCTGCTCACGGTAGTAAGTGCAAGCCAGCAAGGTCCCGTCATTACGCAGCCCGTAAATAATGGAATCTGGTGCCTCCAGATAAGCCAGCTCCTTGATTCCATTACGGGTAATGTGTTCCGCAAAGATGGTCATATCGTTGGACGGGTATGAGTCGACCTGAAAATTATAGGCCATCTCCATAAGCCTCCGTCCAGCTCTTTGAATATAAAGGGCCGAGTTGGCAGCCAGCACAGGAACAACTGAAGCTGCTCCCACTGTTGATGCCTGCTTGGTACCAACGTCAGGAGTGCTGAATGTTCCGTTCTTGCCGAACACAGTCCAGGTTCCGCCCTGAGTTCCAACGTAGATCACGTCTTTGGGTAAAAGGAATTCAATGCGGTTGCCCTTGCCGGAGCTGATTTTTCTCTGGCCCGGAGCATCGGCCAGCACTTCCGCATCCGCTGCGGGCATGGTGAAATTCCAATAGTCACTGATTTTAGAGAAGTGGATCATCCCATCCGCAGTGGCCAGAAACAAACGGTCCTGGTAAAAACAGCAACAGGTGGGATGTAGTCCGGCTCCCTGCGGAGCGGAGAAACCGGACAGCGTCCAATTGTCGTGCGCGGTGCGGGTTAATTTCTGGGGCTGATGACCGGGGCAGGTCAGGATCAGAGTATCCAAAGACTGGCAGAAGTTAAGTTGCGCAATGTCTTCAGCAGTGAACGGGGTTGCCCGTTCATAAATCTCACCTTCACTGGTCTTGACCACACCCTGACCAGTGAAAACCCGCATTTTCAACGGCGAAAATTCCAAGACATAGGTCTGGGTTTCCGAGAATTCAAAGGGGATCAGACGTGATTTTTCAGAGTTGCTGACAGCTTCAACCACGAATCGGAAGCCGCTGCGCCGGGTGATCCCGCCATGAGGGTGAACATGGAAGTTCTCAAGGGTTTTGCAGCCGCTGTAATACTTGGCTACATCCACACGGCCAGCCAACCGGGGAGAGATCTCCCCGGAAGTAAAGCTGGCGATGACTGGGGTTGATATGGACAAACTATCCTCCGTATTTTGCTGTCAGCCAGCTTGAGTGCTGGACTAACTTGTGGTTCGTTCCTGTTTCCCGCGCATTGACTCCCCGCGCCTGGGTCAGGGTTCGCTCATATTTAGCAATCATGGATTCCGCCATGGAAGTTGAGCCGGTCAGCGGATAAGCCAGTTTGCTGGCCAGACACTCGGCTAACGCAGCCCTGAGCAATGAATCATAATTTAACGTGTTCTCGTCCCGGCGTACGTAGAGCAGACACAAGGGGGACGGTTCATTGCACAGGATCTTCGATCCCACGCGCTGCCAATTGTCGATAACGTTCCCGGACCTGTCGGCCACCTGTGAAATCCTGAGCAGGTCAAAGGGAAGCTGGTACGCATAATCCCAACCATATGCAGGTTTATCTGCCAGCGCGCCTATTGTTGTCATTTCCTGACAGCAGACCCAGTCATGTGAACGCAGCACCTCATCACGGACATTTTCCCAGTGCTGAAGACAAAGTCGCGCGCCCTGGCTTTCTTCTTTAATGGAGTTAATGCGGCTGGCAGCCAACAGGGTCAAAGCGGAATTGCAGATATTCTCTAAGCTGGACATTCGATTCTCCTAAAAAAAACGGGGAAGCCGTGCGGCCTCCCCGTTTGTAAGTTGTATATGATTAAGGCCCGCCTATTACGCGCTGGCCACCACGGTCACAGTGCCGTTTGTGTTCTTGGCCACAAGCAGGTCTACTGCCGCAGCTCCTTCCGCACCGGTTGTGGCGATGATTACATCGCCGGTATCAAGGTTAAAGTCATTGACCGCATCGTTGAAGTAACCGCTGGTCTTGACGGTAGTCGCCGTATCAGTGGTTTTGTAATGAAACTGCTGCTGGCCCGGTACGCCGTCAATGCGTCTCATCATTTTCCATTCGTAAGCCATATTAAGTCCTCCCTTTATGCGAGCGGTGCATCGTCATCGCATTTGATTTCAACCACGCCTTCACCGTCGATCAGAACCGCACCGGCGGAAATGTAACTGTTCACCAGATGGGCCGCCTTAAGAGGAACCCAGTCAATATCGCACTGGACATCACAGGCTTCAGCCAATCCGATAGCGGTCTTGTGGTACAGGAAGCAGCTACGCACACCGTCAACCAGAGGGAGATCCGGCAGCATCACCCAAGTATAGCCGTTCCAACTTTTACCTTCTGCATACTGAAGCCAGGGGAAAAGCTCTTTGGAGTAATCGCTGGATGCGAACTCCTTAATGTTCATCAGTTCTTCCCACTGGTTCGGTCCGACAATGGCATATCTGTTGCCGTCCTGCGGAACGCTGTTTCCGTTAAGAATTTTGTTTCCCTGCTGAAGCTTGAGCTTACTGAAACCAGTGGCACCGTCACCGATGACGTTCGTTGTTAGGGCTGCCTGACCGATGATACGCCCGTCAATAACTCCACCGAGGGCTGAAGCGGCAATGACCTGAGAGGTCTTGCGTTCATCGTGCTGAATTTTAAATTCATCCAGTTTGTCCACCAGTTCCGCAGCATACCAGTCTCCCAAAGTGGCTGTTGCCGGAGTGTGATCCGGGTTCATGAGCGGAACATCGCCGTTGCGGGTCTTTTTGCCCGCCGAGCCTTTCCCTTTTTTCTGAAAAGTAACATCCTTGCCGGTTACGTTAGTCTTGGTACGCACTGTATTACGCAGTTTGGAGCCGCCCTGACCCGAATAGATAATGTGTACACCGTCTTCAAATTCAGAAGTAAAGGCTGCACTGACATCGTTCTTGCCCATATTATTCTCCCTGTTCAGTTAATTCTTTATATCCTTCCCGTACCTTCTTCACATAAGCATCATCCCGTTTAGTGGGATCGCTGAAGCGCGGGTCCTGTTGCATCTTTCGCAGTTCCTCACGGGTATAAACCCCTGACTTACCTTTCTTCGGCCCTTTGAACTTACTTTCAGTCACCAGCGGCGCAATCTCGGCGAAAGCATTCAATACTTCCACCTTGTTTCCGGCAGAACCAAGAGCCTTAAGAAGTTCATCACCGCCGATAGCCTTAGCCGCGCTCAAGGCGGCATCTGCCATTTTAGCGGCATTCTTGCCGTGCTGTTTCTTGAACAGTTCAACCTGTTCCTTGCGGTCAATTTCGACTTCGCTGTCTTCCGCAAGATCACCTAATTCTTCGGCCTTATTGGCTACCCAGTCGCAAACACCATTGAACTGTTCTTTGTTCAGGTTCAGTTTCTTGGCTACGCCCCTGAATTCATCGCTGATTTCGTCCTGCATCTCAGCCATGCTTTCCGGGTATTCGTATTCAGCACCGTCTTCCGGCACGCCCATGGCTTTGAAGAACTCAGCCATTTCTTCCGGGGTGGCATCTTCACCGGGGATCATGAACTTGGGTGCATCTCCTTTAGGGTATTCACCTTCTTCTCCAGAATCCTCGCCATTTTCTTCGCCGTCACCATTCAGGTTCTGCTCGTCGGAAGTATCCGCACCGGCTTCGCCTTCATCTCCGTTCTGAAGCTTGGTGTCCTCGGAATCGTCCGTGTCCCCCAAGCCCTGTTCCAGCAGGGATTTACCCATGGGATTCCTCCTTCTTCTCGGTAAAATTATTAGTGTCCGTCATGAACAGAATGTGATTCAGGATTGACCTGCGGCCTTCATTAAAGTCAGTGCGGCCCGGCTCCGGTGAAAAAGAGCTTCTGGAATGGAAGCCCCTGGCTTTGAGATCCTCCAGCACTTTCTGCCCGTCATCAGTTTCAAACACCCGCAGGTAACGCCGGTGCTGTTCCATTAATTCTTGTTTTTCATCATTTTGCGTTTCCGCCATTAGGGTCCTCCAGTTGTTGTGCCTGTTGGGCAAAATTCATTAATTGACCGGCTCCAGCCACGGCCTGCTGGGCCTGCATGTCTTCCGCTCTTTTATTGCGCCGAGCTTTCACTTCGTCAGGATCGCGCAGGTAGGACGGCGGCAGCGCGTTGCTGTCGCACTGGTGGCGGACAATCTTGTCCACATCAAAGTTATCCATCATTTCAGCACGCTCCTGCGGAGTCTGGGCAAAGGGTGCCAATGAGTTGATTACCTGCGGCAATCCGCTGCTTTCCTGTGCTCTGCGCAGTCTGGTGATTGCGTTTTCAACACTCAGAACAATGTCATCAATGGTCATTCCTGATGGAAACGGACCCAGCTCCCCGGATCGGTGCAGGATTCCCAGCACACGCTTCAGCAGCATGACCAAGTATTCAGAAGTCAAACGGGTCAGCACCGGCTTAACCAGCCGCAGCTTTTCGCTCTGACGGATTAACCATTCCGTTGCCGTTCCCGATTCTTCAGGGGAAGCCATGATCTCATACATGAAGATGCGCAGGATGCTTTTTTCCTTGCGCTCCAACATGAGTTCGGTACCAGCAAGATCAACATCTACAGGCAAATGCTTCACATCATCGCCGGTGCCGGCGCGGTAATATGAAATCCCGCCCGGCCCGGAGCGGATCGGCCCCAGAAAACTGTCATCCGGCACCATCATCGGCCTATCTGCCATTTTTTCCGCGCCCATGAGTTCGGTCTTGCTTATGGCGTTAAGCACCCGTGTGTCCGAAAGTGCGGTCATGCCGGGGCTGCGTCCGAAAACTTCACCCGCAGCCTTTGACCAGCGCGGAACCATGTAGGGAAATTCCTGATAGCCGGATTCTTCCAGCACGGTCTTGGAATCCTTTTCCATATAAACCGACCCGAACGGCATGTTCTGGGCACCTATGCCCTTGTTGATGCCTTCCCGCGGGAACACGGCATGCAGGATTGCCACTTTGGTTTCCGGCTTTTTCTTAGCCATCTCCTTGACCTTGTCCGAAGCCTTGTCTTTCCATTCCTGCATAATGGCCCGTGCGCTCATTTCGTATTCCCGGAACAGGGTATCCACCCGGCCCTTGGAAGACTCGCTGATCACGCACTGGGGCAGCGGCAGGGTGGAAAACCTCACAAGGGTTTCCGGGTCGGCTTCCACGTACATGGCCCCGGTACCGAGCAGGCAGACTTCAAAAAGCAGCTCGTGGTCATGCTGGGCAAAGCCGGTATCATCACCGGTGAAAACGTGCTTCAGCTTTTCTTCAACCCTTTCCAGAAATTCCTTTACCTGCGTGTCATCAGCCTTGCTCTGGTCACGGTGACGGGCCTTGTACCAAGAGTCGGAACCGTCAGTGAGCAAACCGCCAAGGCCGGAAGCCAGCAGGTTCAGCGCGTATTCAGGTGTGGACTCAAAAATCTTTTCATCACCGATCTGGCCCTGCTGGATGGTGCTGCGCTTCATGGGCTGGTAATAGCTGTGCAGCTCATCCCAAAGCCCGGTCCACTTATCACGGTCCTTTTTGGCGTCCGTGTACTGGCTGAGTATGTTTTCAGCTAGATCCATGAATTACCCCAGAGTGGTTTTAAGGCCCTTGGAAGCGACACTTGCCACAGACTCCAGCCCCAGTGCGCCGGTTGCCAGAGTGGACGAACTCTGCCGCTTACGCAGGGTGTTGTTGGCCTTGGCCGCTGCAACGTCCGCCAGCTTCTTTTCTTCCGCTGCGGCTGCGGCTTCATCAGCTTCACGCTGCGCCTGAAGCTCCGCAGTGGTAGGTCCGGCCTGAGTTTCAACTTTGTTATCGCCGTTTAGCTCGGCTAATACGGGGTCATATTTTCCTGTCAGCCCGTAGACCGGGTTGGCGATTTTGGAGATTACTTTAACTACTCCGCCCATTACATGCTCCATAGGTTGCTTTCAGCTCTTGCCTGCTGGCGGTGTCCACCCCCTGCGAGGCCGATAGAGCTGTGAGAGTTGATAGTGTGAGTCTGCCGGGGGCCGCGCCTGCGATCCTCGCGAAAACCAACGGCAAAATATCTGAACGCATCCACCGCATGAGATGACCAGTCGTGCAGCGGCTTGGCTGCAAAGTCTCCAGCCTTCTCCTTGAACTGGCGGCGGTAATGAAGCAGGGCTTCAATGCCCAGATCACAACGGCCCTGATCAAAGTGGCAGTTGGGAATCATGGTTCGCACAGCGTTGATGCCGTCCTGCACCGGAATGTTAGGAGCCACGTCAAACCGGATTCCTAAAGACCGGGCAACCTCAAGCCGGCTTTTTCCCGTACCCAGTTCGCGTACCCGGATATCGTGAGGCGCAATGTGCCGTCCGTAGCTGTACGGTTTCTCACTGAGCACGTTGGCGTAGTGGTCCAAGCCTTCGCCGCTGGCCTCGTAGTAGTCGATCACAGCGTACTTGCCTCCGGGATACGCCTGCACGAACCAGATTGAAGTCGAATCGCTCATGCCAAGGTCCCATGAAGTATGAACAGGCAAGCTGGAATCGTAAGAGACATTAGCGATACGTTTGTCCCGCTCGGCATCTGCCATCAGCCTGCCGAAGAACGCGCCCTTGATTGCCGCCATGAAGCTGCATTCCATCTCCTGTTCGTATTCTTCAGGAGACATATCCGCCTTCATGGCTTCCAGTTCTTCAGGATCAAGGATTCCTGTCTCGGAAGCACGATAAAGTGCCGCAAACCAGTTCGGGTCGTTCTTGGCCCGCTGGTACAATTTCCAAAGGACGTTCTTGCCCTTGGGTGTACCGATGAAATCAGCCCAGCCCTTACGGTCAGCTAATGCAGGACGGACGATTTCAGTCCATGTGTTCCATGGCATCTGTTCGATCTCGTCAAAGATCACGCCGTCAAAATACAAACCGCGCAGGCTGTCCGGGTTGTTGGCTCCAAGAAGCTGAATGACCTTTTGCCGTCCCTTGGAATCTCTGGGAAAGCATGCTTTCAGCTCTGCTTCATTGAAGCTGATCCCCGGATAGTTCCACAGGTAATATTTCAGGTACGGCCATGCCACCGCTTTAGCCTGACGGTAGAGCGGTGCAATGTATGAGCTGAAACAGTCCGGCAGTTCGGACTGAATACTGCGCCGGATCAACTTGTTGACGGACATGACCGTCTTACCGAAACGCCTATGGCAGATCTCGACAGAAAAGCGGTAAGGGCGTTGATCCCTGTAAACCTGACGCTGAAGAGTGCGCGGGGAATAAGGGATGACAACTTTCTGAGGCATCTTACTCATCGCCTTCTTCCTCATCAGCCCAGGTGACAACAATGTCTCTAGGTTCATCGTCCTCGTCTGCCTTCTTGGCATCACGGGCCAGCAGCTCGAACTTGGCGCAGTCCATGGCGGCTTTCTGGACACGCTGAACAGACAGCGACAAATCCTTAAGGGATTCCGCATCCAGCTCTTCACCGGCCAGCATTTTGTTCGCTGTTTTAAAAGTCAGAGTGCGAACCATCTCAACAGTTGCGCGGCCCAGATCTGAGTGGCGAATATCACCGAGATCGCCCACAATCTGTTCCGCAACTTCACGGGCAACACGCACTTCACGCGCAGCTCGTTCCGTGGCCATGGCAAAACGGTTAAGAGCTGACCTGCTGATCCTCTCTTCCATTTCCAGCTCTTCAAGCAGTTCATTGGCTTGTTCCAAGATCTGCTTCTGGGACAAACGATTGTCCCGCAGCGCGTCCACAACAAAGACCCTAACCTCTTCAGGCAGAGTGTGGATGGATGAGAGCCGACCACGGCCAACTTTATTGTCAGCCACTACAGCCTCGGCTCCGGCTTCTTAACGCCGTCATGCTTCTTGCCGTTGGCAACGTCCGAACCGCGCTTGGTCAGGGTGGCAATGTAAAGACCGTTTACGTCCTTGAGTTCCACCAAGCCCTGATCTTCAAGCCAGCGCAGTTCCTTGCGCAGCCTTGAGCTGTCACGGTCAAAGGCATATTCAACGGTCAAATCCAGCAGGATGTCTTCATTGAGCGCGTAGTTCGCTTCTTCCTGCAGGAAGCGCAGGATGGTAATGCGCAGGTGCTGCGCAACTCGTTCAGGATAATCCACTACTTTCCCCCTTCACGGATTTGTTCTTCCTGCCGTTCAACGATTCGTTCCAACCGCTTCATGACGGCCTTGGTTCCCTCAAAAACACCCAGTAGTCGCTCAACTACCAAGGCAAGCTGATGCACTGAATCTTTGCTGGGCAGGTTCTCCAGAGCTATTTCGTTTTTGCCGATCCGCTTTTCATTTTCAGTGAGCCTGTCGCAGAAGCCATCCATCTTTTTGTCGATGCCTTCTTTGAACTCTTTCATGTCCTGATTCTGCTCTTTGATGGACGTAGCCACATCTTCACGCAGCCCTTTAAACTGCCTGTAAATAAGGATACCCAAAGGAATCAGGACCACCTGAACCCACTTCAGGATATGATCCACGGTTGCCATGTTAAAACTCTCAGCCACTCTTTTCCCTCCATGTTTTCGCTACCTTCTCCGCACTGCGCCCGACCACGTACCCGCCCAGCCCCAGCTCCATCAGACTCCAGAGCTGCGGCGGCAGCTCAAGGTGCGGAGCCTTGGCCCAAAACAAGGCCAGATACGGGTAAAGCAGATAGTTGTTGGCTACGATGGCGATGATGGTCAGCATGAGGATGGGCCGCCATGAACGCTGCAACCAGTTGCCGGACATCTCGGCCAGCATGATCTTGACCCGCGCTTCAAGGTCGGCCAGCTCGCCACGGTTCTGTAATTCCATCAGCTTAAGCTTGGCCTTTTCGCGCTCACCTGCATCGGGCCAGATCTTATCGATAATGGTGCTGCCGAGATCCAGAATTGAACCGATCACGACAACCACCTGACCAGGCCGTATATTCCCCACGAAATGAGATCAGCCAGTCCAATGCCGCCGCCGATAATAAGCGGACCAAGCGCGTCATAATTGTGAGTGCCCTTGAAGCGGGGATTTACAAATGCCCAGACAACAAAGAGCACGGCGATAACCAGAACAATCCAGTTCAAACAAAACCAGAATTTCATCACATCTCCCTTGGGTTAAAAATGACTGCCGACATAGCAGAGAAGCTTGGCGAACCCTGAACACAAGGCCCAGCACCCGAAAACAATCCAGACACTCAGCCCGACAAACTTCAGAAATTCACCCATTACTTTTCCGCTTCAGCAGCTTCAGTTTTTTCTTCTTTCTTGTCCTTAGCCTTGGCGGCTTTCTTGGGTTCAGGCTTGGGCTTGCCCTCGGCCTGCTCACCCTTGCTGCCGTCCACGTTGATGACGGTGATCTGCGCGGTGGCTTCGCCATCGCCCATGGCTGTCAGGAACTTGCCGAAAGCCCGTGCGCTGAATTCGACTTCACGCCTTTCATTTTTGGTGACCGGAAGTTCTCCGGGAAGCACACAGCCTGCGGTGTCATCAACAGAGTTGCCGATGTGGATGCGCACGTAGCTACGGCCCTGTACGTCCTTGATGGTCCACAGCATGCGGCCCTTGCTGGGGGAATGCTCCAACGCCAGCGGATAAGTTCCCGCAGGAATGCAGGACACATCAGGTTCATTCTCGCGCCACGGCTCTTCAAGGCACCAGCAGACACCTTCACCGTCCACGGTAAGGACACCGATGGTCACGTCTTCGGATTGTTCGACACGCCTCAATTCAACCTTCTTCATTCTTTCAGCCTCCATATTGTTGTTCGTGTGGCTCTCTCGGCTTTTGCAAAAGGGATTTGTCGGGTTTTAATCGTAAAAACGTGCAACGATCCCATATGAGCAAGAAAAGACGAGACAGCGCATTTTCAGGCTTAAATCTAGCAAGTGTAGTTAGGAAGGACCAAGAAAGGTAGGAATGCTGGGAAACTAAATAAAAACCTCCCCCGGCACGAAACCGGGGGAGGTAGAAAGGAGGTAGTTATGGTTTGGGACTATTCGTCCACGTTGTTCATTTCAGCCTGTACGCTGGTGGTTGTCACGCGCCATGGCGGGTCATTGTGGCGGATCAGCTTGCCTTCTTCAGCCAGTCTGTATGCCGTGCTGCGGCTGACCCGCAGGCAGTACATCACCTCATCAACTCGCAGGAACGCTTTATTCGCAAGCAGCTCTTCAGGAGTGATGTCGAACTGGTGGATGGATTTCTCTGCATGATTATCGGGAAGGTTCAGCATGACCTGAAAACCTTCTGTCTTTTTGGGTACACAACGCTTGCTGCAACCAAAGCAGTGCAGGATCGGCCAGCGACAAATCCAGTACGCCTTTTCCGGGTTCTTGCACTCAAGGCGCACGTAAACAGCAGGATCAATGATCCCATCGTACACACGGAAACCCTTGCCGTATAAATCTGCAAAGTCCTTGAGGTTGCGCGTTGTCATTTTAGCTTCCTGTTTTTAGTCTTCTTTCAACCCGTTCCTGCCACTTCTTCAACCTTTCAACCAGCCCTGATGCCTGTTTGGGAGTCAGCCAGTTAGGATCAGCGCAGCCTTCCGGCTGCTCGTCGCATACTGTCTGTTTCTGCACCCAGCTCACCGTGGCCTCGCGCGATCCGTCCCTGATCTCGCCCAGCTCGGCCAACTGTCTCCAGAGAACGAAGATTAAGCGAACCTGTGCCTGTGCGGCCTTGGCCTTGGGAGCCTTGCCTTTCTTCATCTTCGGCTTGGGTTCCCAGCCAAACTGTCTGGAGTACAAGCCGAGAAGGTCACCAAGCTGCTTGACGCTGAGGTCTTTGGAACTTTCCACGCCGTAGCGGGTTCTGAGCAGCGTGTAATAGGCTTCATCATCAATGGGGATCTGGCGGCGGCCTATGGCTGCTTTTTGGATTAGTGCTTTTTTATGATTGGTCATATTTCAGACTCCTATATCATGGCCGCCCATCGTCTGACGGACGGCCTTGCTGTTAATCTACAATCGCTTTCACCACGCCGCTGGTCATGATGGATTCCAGAACATGGCGGTAATCTTCCGGGCTGGCATCGCCTTCAACGCAGACTTTCTTCCAAGCATCTTTAGTGCGCTGACTCATCTGGCTGGTGTCAAAGTTCTCCGCTGCACGGGCAGCGGGGATTTCCCTATGTATGGAAACACCGGGTTGTTCTTCAACTTTGTGTCTCGTTTCACCCATGACTTACCCCTTGACTGGTTTTGACCGCAAAATACGGCATGAACCCATTCTTAAAACGGCCTGTTCGCCGATCTAAGTTAAACATGATCCCTTTAATTTCATGCAGGAAATCATCATCTTCAGCAGTCAGCAGGCTCGACAAATCAAGAGGGCAAGCGGAATTGTGGGTCGCTATCATGTCCAGCCGCAAATCCATTGGTGCGGCTGTCGTTGCTATTGCCATGTTGTTTTTTTCAAACAAACTGAATGCCCTAACGATTATTTTATCCACCAAGACATCAGTCTCTTTATCTATATGCCAGTTAATATTCAGCATGACTCAGATCTTGACTCCTTCAGCCTGTTCCAGCAGGTTGGTTGTTCTCTCGGTCCAGTCTTTCGGCATTGCTTCGCTATGGACGGCAATCTTAAGCTGCTTTGCCATTGACTGGGCCACCTTCGCATTCTTTATGGCTTGAGCTTCACAAGCCATCAGCCTCGAAAGCGGGACCATCTTTTCCGGGCCAGATGCATACTGTTCAAAGCACATGACTTAATCCCCCGAATCTTCCTGCGCGATCTCGTAGAAAAACGCATCTTCTTCCTTACGGCGCATTCTGACAGTCTTCAATTTTTCATCTGTCCAGCCCTTCATGGCTTCCTTATCAACGCTCTCAGTCAATTTGATACCCTTAGTCAGCTTGTGAGCTTTGAGGAGTTCCAGAACCTCTGCCATGGTGGTTTTCCCAATAGTCAGCAGCTTAGTGGATTTGCGGAAGCCGATGATGCCGAAGGTCATCTTTTTGCTCTTGTTTTTCGGGAATAGTTCATCCTTGTTCAGGCTGGCATAAGTTCCAAGAGCAGCTTCAAGGACTTTGATCCGGGCCTTTTTCGGCTCAACTTTGAGCTTGCAAACAGCTTTAGCGGCATCAATCGTTTCATTCATGTCAGCTTCAAGTTTGCCGATCCCGCGCTCCAGTTCGGCAATTTCAGACATGGCCTTATCAACAGCGGGCAGGTCCTCGATCACCATGATTTCCGGCTTCTTTCTGTTAGTGGTCATCTAGTTTTCCATCCTTCTGCCAAGCTCGTTGGCAATCCGTTTTGAGTCCATGGGCAGCTTGTATTCACTGACCGGGATGTGCTGTTCAATTTCTTCCATATGCAGGGCGCAGCCTTCCAGATCGTTGATGATAGCCTTCATTTCCAGAAAGTCTTCCTCGTTTGTCTGTTTCTGCTGAAGGCAGCGCAGCCTGAAAATGTTGTTCCTTACCTTTCCACCTACGGGACTGGGAGCCGGGAGAGCCTGAGTTGCTTTCTTACTGGGCATAGTTTTCTCCTTAGACCTGTTTAATGATTTCGGGGGTGATGCTGGGTGCGCCGATGTTTGCGGCCAAGTTCATGGCTGCGGTAAGCAGGTTGCCCACTGCCAGCGGATAGACCAGAGAGACAGATTCCTTTGACCCGGATCTGGGAGCAGGTCCGGTCAGCCGATCCCGCAAAGCTTCCATGGCCTCGGCGGTGATGATACTGGTGGCATCCTTGCCGATGCGGTCAAAACGGAACTTCACGTATTCGGGCAGGCTGCCGCTCATGTCGGGCAGTTCAATCATTTCGCAACGCTGGACCACTTCACGCACCTGCGGATTGGTTTCACTCAGCTTGTAGCGCAGCTCGGACTGGCCCAGCAGAATGATGGACATGAGCTTGCGGAAGCCGTCTTCCAGCTCCAGGAACCGCTTCAGGTGCTTAATTGTCGGGATAGGCAGCGCGTGTGCTTCCTCAATGATCAGACAATGCGCGTAACCGGCGCGGCTGCTTTCCCTGAGCGCGGTGTGCAACTGACGAAACCTTGCTTCAGGGCTGGATTTCAGCGGCGCGGTGGGATCAATGACTTCCATGATGGCTTCGGCAATGTGCAGGGACTTAAGGCTCTTGCCTTTCTTGTCGTTGTCTTCCATGGCCAGCACATAGGGTTCGATGATGTGGATGTGCTTGCTTTCATTCCTGACCCGTTCATGCAGATCTTTGCGCAGCGTGGATTTGCCGGACCCGGATTCCCCGACCACTGCGATCAACCCACCCTGACGGGCAGTGTGGTACATGGCCTCACGTACATAGCGGATGTCGTTGGACAGAAATACGTCTTCCGGGCTGTTGACCTCGTCAAACGGGTTTCTGACCAGACCGAAATGCCGCTTGGCCTCCGGGAATAATCCCTGCTTTCTAAGAAGCATAACCTTTTCCTCCGTGGGTTCTTCCCCGGTCCCGTCTTCAGGACCGAAGAGGTTCATAATTTCAAATTCTTCCGCGCCAGCCTTGCGCAGCTCGTCCAGAATGGCCTCTTTAATCTCGTTTTTATCCCTCCCTTTGGGCCATTTACCGCCCTTGATCAGGTGGCACATGGTGGTTGAGGAGTAGCCCAGCTTGCGGCCCATGCCACTCTGGGAAATCTTTTTGGCCTTCATCAACTCCATTAACTGTTGATATTCGTACATTTGCTACTCCTGTCCGTTCACTACGCGCAGCGGGGTAATGACCTCGGCCTGTCTGGAAAAACGTTCCACAATGCTGTCCAGCTCGTCATGGGGAACGGCATTGCCGTAACGCTGTTCGAGCCATGCATATGCTTCGCCAGTCCACTGATCTCCCAGCTTGTTCTTCAAGATCATGGCGGCCTCTACCAGCTTGTAAGGGGCAACCTCGCGCCTGCTGGCATCAAGACCCAGATCACGGCCCCGGCGGGGCATGTATTCGGGAGCGGGTTTGACATCGGCCATGGGATTGATGTTTTCCGGCGGGGCGCAATGGTTGGCACCCGGCTTAACGTTGGTGCCGGACATTTCATCAAATTCATTGAGAATCTTCTCAGCCTTGGTTTCAGCGTGGGATTTGTATTCCTCACCGATAATGGCCCCGTTCTCCCAGAATCCGGCCTCGTCCTTCTTCACCGGCTCAACAGTCCAGACCGTTTCGTCACCTGTGAGGGGATCGGCAACGGTCACATCCACTGCCGGGGCGCGGTATGGATTGACCACAACCATGACCTGCATCTGCGGCATGATCCCACCTACCATGCGCAGGTCGTAATCATTGCGGCCATATCCCTTGATGGTGTGGGAAATGGAAAGATCAGCGGCAACCTTGGCTTTTTTGGGCTTGGTGGTGACCAGTTCCCGGCACAGCTCCAATGAAGGAGCAAGGCGCAATTGTTTTTCTGTAATGGTCAGCCACATGGCATTCCGGCTTTTTCCGGTGCGGCTGTGGATGGCCTTGGCATTGTAATGCTGACGCCATTTGTCCGCCTCGGCTTGCAGCTCTGCAATGGAATTGATTTCCATAAAGCGTAGCCGGGCTTCGAATTGCGTTTCCACGATGTTGTTGGCGCATTCAACCTGCCCCTTGGAACGGGGACTTCCTGCCTGATGTGTTTCCCACCTGATCTGGAGACGCTCCAGCAGGTTAATGAACAAGTGTGCCATGTTCGCGCTGCCCTTATCCATATAGAGGAAGAACGGCAGCCCATGCATGGGATCATGCGGACCGCGCTTGATAACTGCATCCAGAAACACATCCACCAGACCCTGTGCCGATTCACCTGCGGCCTGCACGTAACGCACATAGATGGTGCCGGAATAATGATCTGTAATTACGTACCGCCAAACCCGCTCCCGTTCTGCTTTCTTAAGGTTGCCGGGTTTGTTTTTGTAGTAATCCTTCTCTTCCATGACCTTCACTTTGCCCTTGGGCAGGTAAAAAAGGACACACAAGGAGGGGTCAACCTGCCAACAATGGTTCGGGTGCAAGCTTCTCATATGAATATGCGGGTTTCCGTTTTTAAGCTGATCAGGATGGCAGCTGTAAGCCCTCATGGTCCGGCTGAGGGTGGAAGCTGATGGCATGATAACTTCGCCTGTTTCAGGATTTACAAAACCTTGGCCGGATTCTGCCAATATGTCGCGCACGGTGCTGATTTGCAGACGTTTCTTACCTACTGCGCTAGCTCCCTTGGTAATCATATATGAAGCTTTCATGGCCGTTTCCTCATCCAAAAAACATTTGCCACGGTCGTTGCGCCTCTTGCGCCCAGACTCCCAGCCTATCTTGGACTTAAGTCTGCGGTAGACTGTCTGTTCCGAGCAGTTAAGCAACTTGGCCGCCTCTTGTACCAGCGGCTTGCGCTTACCATGCCCGACCTCGTCCAGCCTGTTTGCAAGGGTGCGCAATGCGTCTATTTCGCCCAGAGTCACAGTCATGGCCTACCAGCTCCCGTGTGCGTCGTTTGGTTCTTCGGTGTTTCCGGCTTCCAGATCGGCCTGCGCATTTCCGCGCATCCATTCCGGGTAGACCATTTCTGCAAAGTCAACAGGTATGGAGCAGTCCATCAGGAACTGGTTAATGGCTCCGCAGACCTGCCGGGTCTCAAAAACAGCGTGTTCTTTGGTGTGCGCGGAAATATCGCCGTCACCAAGAACTTCGGAGACAACCTGCATGAAGGGCTTGATTGCAGCCAGAATGGCAACGTGTTCTTTGTGCAGCCGTTCCACAGCCTTTTCTTCACGGGCCAGTTTGAGTTCCAGATCAGCATCCGGGGGCAGGCTCTTGAGCTTGAACAGCTCAGTTTCTGCCTTTTCAAGGCGGGTGGATTTGTCCTTGAGCAGCTTGTCACGGGCTTCAAGATCGGCTTTGAGTTCGTTTGATTCCTTCTTGGCTTCTTCACGCTCCTGCACATGCCGTTCAGTCATGTCTTGAAGGATGTCCAAGACTTCTTCTTTGTTCTCAGCAGCAATGGCTTCTTTGACTACTGCCTGTTCTCCTTCAGGCAGAGCATTTAAAGCGCGGTAGTCTTTGTTACGGAAGCCGATTCTTTCAGCACTTTCATAGAGTTCAGGACCGAGGCTATTGAAGTTCTTTGAAAGTTCCTGCATACGGCGATAGGACTTGCCCAATTTTTCTTTGCAAAATTCTTCGATATTCTGAAACGGTCGCAGGTTTCCGTTTTCGTCGCAGAAATGTAGATTTTTATAAGCCTTTGATTTTTTTACTTTTTGAAAAATTTGGATAGTCATAGAATCTGCGACGGTCGCAAAAAATGTTGTTGCTTCAAGTCGTCCGAGGTCCTTGAAAACCTCTTCAACATTGTCAATGGCCTGCGCAACCAGTGCATCTGTATTCTGAGTCTGCTTAAGTTCCATTCCGCGCTCTTCACTGATCTCCGGCACCAGAGGTGCTTCCATGGCTTCGGTAGTGTCTGCCAGATCAACAATGTCAGGATCAGCAGGGGCGTTGATGACTTTATTGGCCTTCGCATACTTCTCGCACAGACCGTCAGTTCTGGTGCATTTGCCGGTTACGCCAGGGATGGTGATTCCCTTGGTAGGATTGTTTTTGCCCTTGTGGTATTCACATGATGTGCACGGGTATTTCATGGGTTACTCCTGAATATTTACTGTTGTGATGGCTGCTTCACCTAGATTGCTGCCGCACTGAATAAGACCGGAAGCGGAAGGCTTGCCTTCCTTAATCCATCCAATAAAAGCTTCGACCTCTTCGCTGTTCTCCAAAGCTTCATCAACTACATCCTGCATGATCTGGGTTACTTCGCCGGAAGCTTCCAGCAGAAGGAGCTGCATGGACGCAAAAAGATCTAATGCGACCGCAGGTGTATGCTCTTTATTCAGCTCCATAACGAAGTCGGAGTTGTAAACTTCAGTTCCATCCTTAAGGGCGATTACCAATTTGAGATCACTCATGATTCACCTCGTTAGTTGTATGCTGCTGCTCCGGCAGCAACTCTCTGGTTAAGTTCCATGATCCGGTTCTGCGCCCGGTCCACTTCGTTGGCGTGTGCCTGTGCGATCTGGAGCATGGTGATGGAAAGGACAAAACGCCCGGTTTCCAGTTTCGTGACCAGCCCAACATCCTGCAAAACAGCCAGGGCGCGGGTGATGTTGACGGGTGTTTCGTTCAGCCCCTGGGCCAGCTCTGAATTAGACAGCCCATTCAGGGAATGCCCCTTGAGTGCTACAAGGACATTCAGTGTGCGGTGGGCGGCGGTTACTTTTCCCATATTGATTTCCTTTGTTTGATCCTGTTATGAGCAGTGCAGGAGGTTAAATTTATGGAATCCACTTATTCTTTGTTCTGTCAGCATTGCCAGCAGCAAGGCCAAATAAGCCCTACGGGGCGATGTCCTTCTTGCAACAGACATTGCTATTCTTTCCCTGAGCTTTTTAGGGCTGACAATCTGCTTCGCTATGAATTTGAATCTATTGAAAAAAAGAATCCGGTAAGCATTGCTTACGATTCCCGTGGTGCAATGGAAGCTGGGACGACAACCCTGCTTCTGATTGAAGATACTCTTGAAAAGACCAAAGAGTTGCCCAAACCGGAAGAAATGGCTGAGTACGTGCCTGTTTGCGGATTGCCCAAGCTGGATATTGTGACGCTCACCTTCAAGCATCATGATACGCTGGAGAAAGTGACTATTTACCATGACCGCTTTCTTCATCCGTTTTATTTGCAGGAGCAGGCACACTTTGTTTCTGAGCAGGCAGCGTGTGCAGAGCTGCTGACTTCCTCAGTCTTTGACTTAGGAAACAGCCTATCTCAGCATCAAGACGCTGTTGAAAACGATCATGGAGTGCTGCGATTTTTTGACCTGCAATTAATGCTTGGCCTGATACGGACACGTAACCATCTATGGTATTCCGCTCTGTATGAGGGATATTACCTGATGCTTCTGTAACGGACTTGAGCGCGTGTTTAATCTCACCTTGAACGCTTGTGTTGAACTGATGAAACAGGCTTTCAATTTTGGCTTCAAGGTGAGCTTCACCGCCCTTGGCTCTGCAAATCATTTCCCGATCTTGTCCCATAATTCCTTCCTCTTCTTAGTGCGTTTCTTATCCTCAGCCGCCATGATCCCAAGCTCGAAGTAGGCAACTTCTTCTGGGCCAAGCAGCTTGCAACCTGTTCCTTCCAGCGCAGCCTTGATTAGGCTGTAGTCTTCCGTTATCTCTGTGAGCGCAGCCACGAAGTGCAGCGGAATCGGACGGTCCTCTTTCCCCGGCGCAGCCCAGTTGTTGAGCTGGTGGATGGAAACCTGATGCCCTGTGAGCCTTGAAAGCTCTTCCGCAACCACGTCACGCGAAAGCCCACACTCTTTCAGCGCATGGCCCAAAGCCTCTTTGACAGCCTCAAACCTGCGCAGTGAGCCACTTTCAAGGCTTTGCGATGGGAGGCTGGACAAAGGCAGGGTTAATTGCACCATGCGGTTGTCTGATTTGCGATTTCTTTTAGACATTGCGGTGGTTGCTGCTGGCTGCTATAGATTAGGCATTGATGGCGGTGGCGAGGTCCTGGACGATCTCACCATCTTTAAGGCCAAGCCTGACTGCGATCTGGTGGGTCATTCCCCTGGTGGGATTCCGCCTTTCGTTGATCACCTCATAAACAAGATTCGGGGGATAGCCGTTGGCTACGGCCCACCCGGAAATGGAGATGCCTTTTTTGCGGAATTCGTCCTTTACTTCTTTGGAGGTTCTAACAGAGCTGTTGACTGCCTGAAGCAACCGTTTGGTGTCATAGTTCTTTTCGACTAAGGCACCGCCGTATGAACCGATAATGATACACATGCATTTATCCTCGGATTATGCTGTTAACGGACCAGCTATATGACCATCATCAATGATTGTTCCATGCTTGATACCAAGCAAAACAGCAGCCTTATGGGCTTCCCCTCGGACACCTTTCTTGCGTCCGTTGAGAACATCACTGACGGTATTGGGGTTCAGTCGGTTCTTGGTTGCCCACTTGGAAACAGAAATACCCTTATCATTCAGCTTTTGACGTGCTTCTTCTCTGGTAAGAAGAGCCTTGGAGGTATCTCTACTCATAGATGATCTCCTATTTTTTTAGTGTTGATTGACGTGTTTTGACGTAGTTCGTGTTGTTGTTTTCCTAAAAAATTAGGAACAAGTCAACCCAATTTTTTGGGTTTTGGATTTATTATGCCCGAAAAAAGTCTTGGTGATAGAATTAGGCATCTCAGAGGTGACGTTCAAATCATCGAGTTTGCAAAAAGATATGGTATAAATAAGAACACCTTATGGAATTATGAAAAAGGTGTCACATCTCCCAAAGCTGATTTTTTAAAACTTCTAGCTTTGGATTTTGGTGTTTCTATGGATTGGTTGTTTTTTGGGGAAGATCCGTCCCAAAAATTTATGACAGCGGCACATAGACAAGGACCGAAAGAAGAATCGAAATCTTGTTCTAGGTGCTACACTCTTGATGTAGAATTATATGAAGAAAGGTCACTAAACAGAGAGCTAGTGCTGGAGAGCAAAGAGCAATCAAAAGAAATCAGAGAACTGAATAAAGAGAATCGGCAACTGACGAAAGATAACCGTGAGTTGGTGAGAGAAAACCGGGACCTCGGCAAGGAAAATATGAAGCTGGTGCGCCAGCTGGCTAGCCAGGGAAGTCCTGATCTCATGCCCAGAAATGCAAAGGCATCAAAAGGAAGCTCGATATATAGCCCTGCACACTGCCGCCTACCTGAAGATGCCCGGAATAAAGATAAGTATGAGGAACGCCAAGAGTGACAACTGCAAAATGGCCCTACCCCTGAAACAGAGTATGTGCAGGATCAGGGTGCCATGTATAGCGATGTGTACAGGGATAAATATGCTGACCCAATAGAATGGTGGGAAGACATGGCTGAAGAGTGGATGAAAGGGTCAGACATAGAAAGGGAGACTGGAGCCGTGTAGCTCTGGCAGAATTTTTGGTAAAGGGAAGAAATAGGTTTTATATATAATGAGTGGGAGCACCCCCAGAAGACAAAAAAAAGACCTGGAAAAGAGCCTTTGATCTATTTCACATAGTGAAACACTTTTTCAAAAACCTTTCCCAGATCATTCCGTGTCTTCCCGGTTAATCCCGAATTATCTCATCATTCCCCTTAATTTATATCACCAGTCTTCACCTTCCCCAGCCGCCGGAGGCTATTCTTTACCCAAACATGCGTTTTGCAGGCTTGGCGAGATTAGCGAGGAACTCCTTACGGGTTACGCCCTTGCCGACGCCGGAAGCGTCTGCAGTAACGTACTCGTAGTATAGTTCCGGTTTATCCTGCACCAGATAGATGACATTGACTTCATCAGCGTCAATGACCTGAGCATTGGGATAGTCTTTCTTGACCCGCTCAAGGGCTTTTTCTGCCAGAGCGATCATTTCTTCGCGTTCACCGAAGTTCATGGTGCCGGTAGGACAGGTCTTGACGCAGACAGGCACGAGTCCGGCCTGCTGACGGTCAATACACATATCGCACTTGGTCATCATTCCGGTACCGGTATTACGGCGCGGGATGTTGTAAGGGCACGCTTCGGTAATTTCCTGACACTCGTCAGCAGCGAGACGCTTGGTCTGATCGGTGAAGATTACCGCTCCGGTATCTTCGTCCTTGATAACCGCGCCGGTGACGTATGCATCAGCAATGTCCTTACAGGGCGGCACGTCGCAATGGCGGCACTGGTCGGGGAAGAAATACCACTCGACCTTGCCGTTGATGCGGTGCTCGCTGAAACGGACCAGTTTATAGTTAAAGGGGTTCAAGTCCGGCGGGTTCTGGTGCGAACCGCGCTGCTTGGTTTCTACTGCGGGCAGATCGTGCCATTCCTTACAGGCAACCTGGCAACCGCGGCAAGCCGTACATCTGGAGGTATCTACAAAGAATGCTTTAGGCATGTTTTACTCCTTGGTTGCAGGTTACTCTTCAATCTCGGTGAGCTTTTTCGCTTTGCGAACGTTCACCAGACAGGCCTTGTACTCGGGAATGGTTGTGTTGGGGTCACCTACAGCCGGGGTGAGGCGGTTGGTGGCATCCCCTACTCCTCTGGTTGTCCAGCCGAAACAGAAAGGCATACCGATTTCATGAACGGTCTCACCTTTGATTTCAAACGGGGTCATGCGCACAGTAACCATGGCAATGGCTTCAACTTTGCCGCGGATACTTTCAACGATAACCGGATCACCGTTTTCAATCCCTTTTTCCTTAGCCAGCTCGGGACTCATTTCCACATAAAGCTGCGGTTCGGCTTCCAGCAAAGCGGGGGTGTTTCTGGTATCACCGCCACCGCACCAGTGCTCAGTCATACTGTAAGTGGTGAGCACTATGGGGAAGCGCTCGTCAGCGGGCTTGGCAAGCTTGTCCATATCACTGAACACACGCTTGTAGACCGGACTGCTGAGCTGACTGGAGAACGGATGGCTCTTGATGGGAGTTTCCACCGGTTCGTAATGATCGGGGAAAGGACCATCCTGCAGGCCGGGGCCGTAAAGCTGCCCGTGACCTTCCTTACGCATGATGAAGGGATAGCGGCCCTTACCTGTTGCGTTCGGCGGCCATCCGCCATCAGGAATATCGCCGACCCACTTGGAACCGTTCCATTCGATAACGGCTTTTTCAGGAGCATAAGGCTTACCGTTAAGGTCGACAGAGGCACGGTTGTAGAGGATACGGCGGTTAACAGGCCAGCACCACGCATAGTTGGGGTAGAGGTTGATCTTAGCCTGCATGGGAGTCTGTTCCAGACTACGGCGTTTGGCCTTGTTTCCGCCTTCTTCAGTGTAACTGCCTGCGTACAGCCAGTTGAATGAGGAAGTAGAGCCGTCATCAGCCAGAGCAACGAAGGAAGGTACCTGCTGGCCCTTTTTGTACTTCTTGCCCTTGAATTCCACATCCTTGGTGAAACGGCCGTTGATACGCTGAGCCATGTCTTCGGCATCGTAGTAGGCAGGCCAGTCAAGGGAGAGCAAAGGTTCGGGGTAAGTACCGTTCTCTTTGTTGTAGAGGCGGCGTACGTGGTTGATGATATCCACATACATTTCACCCATGCTCTTGGATTCGCCCATGGGACGGCAGGCTTCATAGTGCCAGAGCAGCCAGCGGCCGCTGTTGGAGATGGAGCCTGCTTTTTCCGCACGCTGAGCGGAAGGCAGCAGGAACACCTCGGTCTTCATGCTTGTGGGATCAACGCCGGGACGGTGCCAGTTCTCGGAAGTCTCAGTGTGGTGAATCTCACCCACAACCAGCCAATCGAGGTTATCAAGAGCCTTACGGGTCTTGTTGGAGTTAGGCACACTCATGGCCGGGTTGGTTCCGAAAGCAAAACCACCCTTGATCTCACCCTTGTACATGCGGTCGAAGATGTAGATGTAGGAGTAGTCTTCACCGTCGTCCGCCTTGGGCAGCATCTGGTAACCGAAACCGTTATCTACGGAAGCGTTGTCGCCGCGCCAAGCCTTAAGCAGGGAGGCCATGTACTTGGGCTTATGCTGCCACCAGTTGGCACTTTGAGGATCGTGAGAAATCGGGGTGGTTTTCTCCACGTAATCTTCGTAAGTTCCCATGCTGGCTTTAGGCACAGGCAGGTAACCGGGCAGGATATGCCAAAGGATACAGTGGTCAGTGGACCCCTGTACGTTAGGCTCACCGCGCAGGGCGTTGATACCGCCGCCGGCTACGCCGATGTTACCGAGCAGAAGCTGCAGGATGGCGCTGGAACGGATGTTCTGCACACCAACGGTATGCTGGGTCCAGCCCAGTGCATACATGATGGTACCGGCTTTATCTTTCTTACCTGTGGAAGCGTATTCCTTGTAGACTCTGATCAGGTTGTCTTTGGAAACACCTGTGGTCTTGGAAACATTGGACATGGAATAGCGGGAATAGTGCTTCTTGAGCAGCTGGAATACGCAGCGGGGATGCTTCAGGGATTCATCGCGCTTGGGTACACCGTCTTTATCAAGCTCAAAAGCCCATTGGGATTTGTCATATTTGCGGGCTTTCTTGTCGTAACCGGAGAACAGTCCTTTGTTGAACTTGAAGTCCTTACCGACAATGAAAGCAGCGTTGGTATAATTGGCAACGTATTCCTTGAAGAACAGGTTGTTCTCCAGAACATAGTTGATCATACCGCCCATGAAGGCAATATCGGTTCCCGATCTCAAGGGAACGTGAAAGTCGCACCTTGCGGAAGTACGGGAGAATTTGGGGTCAACATGCATAACCGAGGCGCCTTTGTCCTTGGCCCGCAATACCCATTTAAAGGAGATAGGATGGTGCTCTGCTGCGTTACTGCCGATGATAAGAACGGAGTCCGCGTTTTCAATATCGCACCAATGGTTGGTCATCGCACCGCGCCCGAACGACTCTGCCAGAGCCGCAACTGTTGCGCTGTGTCAGATACGTGCCTGGTGATCAAAATGCACCAGGCCGAGGCCGCGTACACCCTGATGGACGACTGCACACTCCTCGTTATCCATCTGTGATGTACCAAGATGGAAAATTGATTCTACACGGTTGACTTCCTGCCCCTTGGCGTTGAACCGTTTGAAGTCGGCATCACGTGTTTCCTTTACACGCCGGGCAATGCGGTCAAGCACGAAATCCCAGCTCTTTTCTTCCCATTCAGTGCTGTAGGGAGCACGGTACAGGGGTTTCTCAATGCGGTGGTGGCTGTTATGCATGGCGAGCATAGCCGCCCCCTTAGCACAGAGAGCACCTTCGCTGACCGGGTAATCCGGATCACCTTCAGTGCTGACAATCTTTCCGTCTTTGACATGGGCGATGAAGTGGCAGCTGACCGAACAGAACGGACAGATGGAGATCACTTCTTTCGCACCCTTGATCTTCAACCCGGCAGCATAAGCCTGCGTAGGGGAAAGATCGAGTCCCAGCTGGCTCATACCGATACTTGCGACACCAACGCCCGCAAGTTTCATGAACCCTCGCCGTGAAATGTTCATGAGATCCTCCTCAGTTTAAATCAGGCTCACAAAACCGCGTAAATGCCTGACAATTACTTTGATGATCCCATAGAATCTTAAGTATGAAACAAAGTCAATAATTCGAATATGTTAGATTTAGCACATATGGGAGGGGGAGATTTTATGAGAAGACAGAAGGGTGTGCTGTTCGACAATATGGAAACAGGGCCACATCTGATCGACTTTGGAGGAAATAAAAATGACTAAAGATAACAACAATGAAATGCTGGCTTTAATTGAAAAAGCATTAAAACGTTCAGCACTGAAAGCACGGGAAACCGCCCTCCAGACTCCCCCCTATCGTTGTCAAAGTTGATGGCAAAGTTCAGCATGTAAAAGTGACTAAGCAGGACATCGAAGAATATCGGGAATCGATTAAGGATGCTTTGTAAGGTTCGTAAAAGAGATACATTTTTTAACAACTAAATTTATAATCAAAAAAAGGTTAACTCTTAATTAGAGCTAACCTTCAAAACAATACAGGCAAACCGTCTACTATAATTCATCCCAAATTGATTCTATATAAGCCAGCTCCCCCTTTAAAGCAGCATCAAATTTGGGCGAAGGAGCTACATACTCCATAAGCTTACCTCGCTTAACGTCTAATACCGCCATAATTGTATTTTCAGGACAATTATCACGAAGACACGTCTCCATGAGATGGGTTGATATCATTGCATGATTTTTAGGAAGCTTGTCTGCTTTAAAATACAACTTAACCAAATGAGGGACACCATTTATCACAGCCCCGACCTCTGGATTAACGCTTACCGAAATGTCACCCTGACCATATCCTCCCTTGGCTGGCTGAAACCATTCAATATTCTTTCGGCCCATCCACTTTACAAAACCGTCCGCAACTTCTTGGTAGTGATCTTTCCTTGAAGAATACGCATTCTCTACTGCAGTCTGGACATCTTCTTTGCCCTCGCCAAGCTCAACAATCTCAACAATCTTATCACGAATCCCTTTATAAAAATCGGTTGCTGGAGTGTAGGGTTTTCGATTTTTGATTGTTGCTACTTTAGTTGCTTTACTGGTGCCTGCCTTAGAAACAACATCGACAAAGTCCGTTAGCGAAATCTTATGCATGATTCCTCCCAGCTTGTTAGTTAAAAAACAATAAGTATTAACACATAAACACAAACAAAAACAATCAAAGCACCACTAGATTAACAAAATCATACACCTAAGCGAGGGTTAATATAAACGCACAAACCCTACACTCCCCCATAGACACAAATAGGGTTAACTCCAAACCGAGTTAACCCTATAATTTTATTCAATCTAACAGCTATCTTAAAACATATTTCTCAAAAGCATCCCCGCCTAGAGCATCAAAAAATATCAGATACAGAGAACCTTAACGATTACACCAGATGAGCATTAACATTTAAAGCAAAACGGCTTTGCTTAACTCAGAGCAAAATGTATAATGAATCAGGAGATAACTTATGGACTTTGCTTTGGAAAGATTCAAATTCGCAAACTGGCCTCAGCACGCACGCTGGCTGGTACTGAGCATTGCTGTTGGAGTTGTTGCCGGTATTGGAGCTGTATTTTTTGACAACCTTCTGGACAAGACTCTTGAGATCTTTGTCAAACTGCCAATCTGTTTTTTTGAACCGCATCTAGGCAATCCGCTGGATGTGGACATTGAAGCCACAGGATTTTCCTTATGGATTATCCCTATTGCTACACTAGGCGGACTTTTATCAGGATTGCTTGTTTTCAATATTGCACCGGAAACAGAAGGCCACGGCACAGATGCCATGATTGAATCTTTCCACAATCAGGGAGGCTTCACACGAAAACGAACTCCCTTCATAAAAATTATCGCATCTGCCCTGACCATAGGCAGCGGAGGCTCAGGCGGAAAAGAAGGCCCGATTGCGCAAATCGGTTCGGGATTCGGCTCGCTGCTCGCAACGTGGCTTGATCTAAAACCAAAAGAAAGACGAATTCTACTTCTTGCCGGTGCCGCCGGTGGAATTGGAGCGATTTTTCAGGCCCCTCTTGGTGCTGCCTTATTTGTCCCCGGTGTGCTCTACAGGGAAACAGAGTATGAATATGAAGCTATTCTGCCATGCATCATATCTGCAATTATGGCCCACGCTTTTTTTTCCGAAATATATGGCAGACATGCCCTTTTCCAACCCGGAAACGTTGCTTTCGACCTGCCTGTAGAACTTCTCCCCTATGCTCTGTTCGGAATAGTCTGCGCCATGGTAGGATTCGTATATATCAAATTCTTTTATGGAATTCGGGACCATTTTTTTGAAAAGCTGCCCATACCCCGGATGTTTCGTCCTGCTATTGGCGGATTCATGCTTGGTTGCGTTGCTTTCTTCTATCCGCAGATTATTGATGGCGGCTATGTATGGGTTCAATTGGCTCTTGATGGCAAAATGCTCTGGGAAACAATGCTGGTACTGGTCTTCGTAAAAATAGCAGCAACGAGCTTTACTATCAGTTCAGGTGGAAGTGGCGGTGTATTTGGACCATCAGTTTTCATCGGGGCCATGCTGGGGGGTGCTTTTGGTGGCATAGGGCACATGATTGCCCCGGAATGGGTTATTAACCCTAATTCTTTTGTACTGGTCGGCATGGGCGGTTTTTTTGCTGGTGTTGCAAAAGTGCCGATATCCTCAATCATTATGGCTTGTGAAATGAGTTCCAGCTACACCTTGCTGGTGCCGCTGATGCTGGTTTCAACTATCTCTTATTTAATTCTCGGCAAAACCAGTTTATATGAAAAACAATCCAGCAGCCGCCTGAACTCACCTGCTCATATAAACGAATTTGCCCAAGGTGTGCTTTCAGCATTGTTTGTACGTGATGCCCTGACCAACACTCATGTGAGTACATTAGAAGAAAATTTGGAATTTGGCACAGTGGTTAAAATTGTGACTAATTCACCGGAATCATATTTTCCCATTGTCAGCGCGGATGGAGATATGACAGGAATTTTGTCAATCAATGACATCAGGGAACTTATGTTTGAAGAATCTTTATCAAACCTCCTGATTGCAAAGGATGTTGCCACCACAAATGTCATTACAGTTACAGAGGATGCCACCCTGCAATCCGCACTGGAAAAAATGGTCGCCTTAAATGTTAATGAACTGCCTGTCGTATCCCGTGACAACCCCAAAAGACTTATAAGCATGCTTTCGAAGCAAGACCTGATCACCTGCTACTACAACCGGGAAGATTAAGTAATAAAAACATATCAATAAACACCTACCCAAAAACACAGAGAAAAACAGGGTTAACTCCAAACAGAGTTAACCCTATAATTTTATTCAGCATAAAAGCTATCTTAAGATCTGTTACTCAAAAGCAGCCCCCCACCTAGAGCAACAAAAAGCCCACCTGTGATTCCATCGATTTTGCGCTTAAAATTATCAAAGGAAAAGAACTTACCGAAATAAGCTATCAGATACGAATACCCCAGATGCACTGACGTAACGATAAAACAGATAGATAAAAACATTACTGCGAACTGTTCATACGCAGGATGATTTACATCAAGAAACTGCGGTAAAAAAGCTGACAGAAAAATCAACGTCTTGGGATTACTGGCTGAAACCCAGAACGCTTCGGCAAACATGTTGCTGACATTCGTATCAGCAGGAGCAGTCTTTTCGACGTGCTGTAAACCTGCTTTGCGCGCCGCTATCAGGTTCTTAATTCCAAGATAAATCAGATACGCTCCGCCAACAAGTTTCATCGCAAAGAACCAGAATGGAAGCTCCTGAATAAGCTTACCCACTCCAACAGCAACCAAGCATACTATAATAAACTGACAGCACAGGTTACCCAGAACAGTAATAAAAGCAGACTTCCAGCCATGCTTAACACTATTTCGTAGCACCAATAAGACATTCGGCCCCGGCGATAACGTGATCACCAAGTAGGCGGAAAAAAAAAGCAACCACATCTGTAGGTCCATTGAACACTCCATAAAAACGAAAAAATGCTATCAAGCAATTTTACGGTATATGATTAAGACTGGCTTTCTATCTTTGGTAGAAGCAGAGAATTTCAATCAGTAAATTTCTATTGTCAACGTATTCTTTACATGTAGACACACTAGTAAAACTAAACTTAGCCTTCGCCATCGAATTCTCAGAAAATTCCATAGAATCTTAGCAAAAAAACAGACAGCACTTTTACAAGCACTGTCTGTTTTTACTCATAATCCTTTGGATTAAATTTATTAACTTTCAAGCTTATGGATAAGCTGAACCAGTTGCTCTGAAAGATCCTTCAATTTGTGAAGAGCAGAAGTTGCCTGCTCCATGTCAGAAGAAATTTCCATGGCAATATTGTTGATGTCATCCATGGCCCGGTTGATCTCTTCACTTGAGGCTGACTGTTGCTCAGAAGCTGTAGCAATTGAGCGGACCTGATCAGATGTTATTTCCACAAAGGACACAATCTCAACCAGTGATTCACCTGCCTCCTTTGCCAGTCCCATGCTCTGATCCACGGCTTTTGTTGTATCATCCATGCAACGGATGTTTTGAGAACTGCTGTTCTGGATAGCAGTAATTACATTCTCAACTTCCTTGGTTGCCTGCATTGTTTTTTCTGCCAGCTTGCGGACTTCATCCGCAACGACTGCAAAACCCCTGCCAGCCTCACCGGCACGCGCAGCTTCGATTGCAGCATTCAGCGCCAGCAGGTTGGTCTGGTCGGCGATATCGTTGATAACATTCATGATGGTTCCGATTCCATCAGCATTCCTGCCCAACTCAGCTAAACTTTCTTTCATTTCGTCGGAAAGATTGCTGACGTTATTAATAGAGGCAACAAGATCAGAAACCTTGCTTGAACCAAGCTCAGCCTTATCTTTGGAAGATTCAGCACTGTCTGCTGCCAGCCCTGCATTTTGAGCTACCTCAAGTACAGTGGCATTCATTTCTTCCATTGCAGTTGCGGTCTCACCGGACCTGTCCCGCTGTTGCATTGTGTATTCGTTTACCTGATCGACACGACCGGAAAGATGATCCGCAGAATTAACAATATTTTCAGATATTTCCTTCAAAATGGACGCAGCTTCAAGCATTCCTTCCTGGCGGGCACTCTCAGCCTGCTGTCGCGCCATCTCGGCGTCATCATAGGCCTGTCTTGCTTCTTTTGCCGCTTCAGCAGCTTCGTTTTCCTTAACTTCCACCTCGCTGATGGTCCGCTTAAGATTCTGAACCATTTGAAGAATTGCTGTTTTAAGCTCACCCAACTCTCCGTAAAAAGTTCCTTCTTCGAAAGAACACTCCAAATCACCGCCACTCACTTTTTCCGCAAAGGTCTGTATTCTTTTTACGGGATTGATGAGCATTCCACGAATCACAAAAAAGAGAATAAAAATAATCAGAACATCGGTAACCACAGTCTTGAGTGTGATTCCCATAATTTCCTGGACAAGCTTTGCCTCAAGAATTTCACGGGTAAAATAAACCGTTACGACACCGATTTTTTTCTCTTTACGAGAAATATCCTTGCTTACTGTGACATAATTTCCGGTTGGCGGTTTCTCCAGCTTTTGAATTTCATCTGTAGAAGTCTTACCCAACGCGAGAAAAATTTTCTTACCATCAGCTTCATAAACAATAACGGACGACAACTCCTCAAGCTCCATTTCAGACTTGATAACTCTCGTTCCTAAAGAATCATTAAAATCCCAAATAGGAGTTATCATTCCTAATGCCAATCGTCCGGCAGTCCTGTCCGCTTGTTTATTCAGGTTAGTTTCCAATTGGGTACGAATCTGGTAGTAATCCCTCAAGCCGAATCCAAGAAGAATCAGTGTCACCACAGCAACTAATAACACGATAATCCTGAACTGGATGCTTTTTAGGAAGGGGGCTTTGTTCATGATATCTCCATTCTGAATCAAATTTAGCTGGGCAGCAGAAATAAAAGGCATCAATAATCTGCCGGGCAAGCTATCACCTGCCCGGCAGAACAGACCGCTGTTAGTTATTGTTAATTACCCAAGAAATCAGCAACGATTTTATCGACTTCACCACTTTTCTTCATTTCAGAAAGAACCTGATTGAATTTTTTAACAAAATCATCTTTGTATGAAGCGTTAAAAGCTTTAGAAAAAGCAAGGTAACCATTTTCGCTGCTTACCTGCATTGCTTTTACTATTTTACCAGAGGGAATATTCATCTGCTTCATACTATATCTAATAGACGCATCATCCTGAATGAAACAATCGATACGCCCACTAATGAGTTTTTTAAGGTTTGTTTCATTATTATCAGCGTCCTGAAAATTGAGTTCTTTTTTGTTGGGAATAGAATAACCGGAAATACAACCAAGTTCTAAGCCCTTAAAATCAGCCGGCCAATTCTGTCTTGGCTTTGAAACAACTTCCTTCCCGCAATATGCTGCATATCCCTCGCTTATAATCGGTTCTGACCAAGGAGAAACCCAAGGGCGCTCTTTGGGCCTGTAATACGAGGCAAAACATGCGAAACCTTTACCGGTTTCCACTAAATTCAATGCCCGTTTCCAAGGGACAAGCTCAATAGTCACATCATAATCAGTCATTTTCGAAAACACCTGATTAAGAATTTTCACGTAAATACCGTTAGGTGTTCCATTGTCCAAAAAAGCATAGGGAATATAGGATTCTTCCCCGTAAACAGTTACCTTTTGAGCAGCATGAGAAATTTGAGCGCCAATCAAAAATGCGACAACTAAGGCCAGACAGACTATACGTTTCATATTTCCTCCAGTGTTTGGAATACTGAGACCTACATTTACATTATACCAATTTGGTGTCTCACAACAGACAAAAATTAATATTTTTCATTACATTCATAGAACATAAAATAATCCATAATTTTAAACAGTAAGGGACTACGATACAAAAAATAACTTTTTTAACAGTTAAATCCCCCTTGTATAACTGAAAATTTAAGCCGTCTAAAACACACCCCAATCTACTTGCACCAAAATCCTTAAACCCCATAGACACAAATCACCCACAATGGCACACTAGCAAACAAACCATACCACCAGCTTACCATAGCCAATAGGGGGATTATCCATGGGCCAGACAGTTATCCAGCATTTGCTTGAACGACTGAAAGAAATCGGAATAACGGACATTTTCGGGGTTCCGGGCGATTATGCCTTCCCGGTTAATGATGCCTTCTGCACAGATTCAGACTTCAAATGGATCGGCTGCTGCAACGAACTCAACGCAGCATATGCCGCAGACGGTTACGCCCGTATCAAAGGTAAAGCCGCTGTCTGCACAACCTACGGAGTGGGTGAACTTAGTGCCATTAACGGCATTGCCGGATGCTATGCCGAGAACCTGCCTGTCTTCCATATTGTGGGCATTCCCAAATGCACGGTGCAACGCAACGGCAACCTTATCCACCATTCACTTGGCAACGGTGAATTCGACCTTTTTCATAAAATGACCCAACCTGTGGTCTGCGCAAGTACCATCCTTACGGCTGAAAATACTGTGGCAGAGGTAGAACGCTGCATCAATGCCGCACTGACAAAAAAACATCCCGTCTATATTGCGGTACCTGCGGATGAAGCGATCAAGGAACTGGGCTGCACCAAGCCGCATACCCTGCCCTCGCCTGTCAGCAATAAGGATACCCTTGATACGGTCATTCCGTTGATCATCGAAAGGCTGGAAAAAGCTGAAAGCGCCATCGCCATGGTCGGTGCCCTTATCGGACGCCATGAGCTGCATAACCCGATGCTCGAATTCATTGATAAATCCGGCATTCCCTTCACTTCCATGTTCATGGCGAAGGGTACGCTCTCCGAAACACATCCTAATTTTATCGGGGTATACAACGGACGCATTCTCGATGAGGAAGTGCGGCAGACCGTTGAATCAGCAGATCTGGTGGTTAGCTTCGGCACGATCCTTTCGGACATCAATACCGGGGCGTTTACCGTAAATCTCAGACCGAATCATGAAATTAAAATCCATCCTGACCGTGTCTGCATCGGGCATGCGGTTTACCATAATGTGCAGATGGAAGACGTACTGAGCGAACTTTGCGCACGAATCGGCAACCTTTCACTGCCGATCCCCATGACTCCACAGGGACTAGGTGAACCTGTGGGTGAGGCGGATGATGAAATAACTGCGGAATCACTATACCCGCGCATCGAACGCTTTTTCGCGGCGAATGATATTATTATGGGCGAAACCGGAACCCCTTCCATGGGGCTGGTCAATGCCCGTCTGCCCGAGGATGCGGTATTCTTCAACCAGACCCTCTGGGGCTCCATCGGCTGGGCTACTCCGGCATCTTTCGGGGCAGCACTTGCCGCGCCTGATCGCCGAACCTTGCTGATCACCGGAGAAGGCGCACACCAGATGACCGCCCATGAAATCTGCCAGTTTGCCCGTTTCAAGCTCAAGCCCATAATCCTCTGCGTGAATAACGATGGCTATCTCATTGAGCGGCTGCTCTGCGAAGATCCATACATCTATTATAATGATCTGGCCCAGTGGAATTACAGCAAGCTGCCTGAAGCCTTGGGCATGGACGGCTGGTTCAGCGTAAAGGTGACCACTAACCGCGAACTGGACAAGGCATTACAAAAAGCCGCAGCAGCGGACAGCGGATGCTATATCGAAGTAGTTACCGGAATGATGGAAAGCCCGAAGATGGGGCGTGTCCTGAACGAGATTGTTGTGAAAGGACCGGGCTGGAAGACTTGATTGTAAAAGCTAGTACCTAAAGCATAAGAAAGGGCCGTACATGTTGATCCATGTACGGCCCTCATTTATTTTCTGACTCTCAACTTTCCCCGAAACTCTTGGACTTCCAAGGAAAAATTTCCTCAGCCCGTGTGCGGGCATCCTGCTCAACCTTATTGAACCATTCAAGATATTTATCGCGCACAAGACGACCTGCCTCGGTCAGACGGTACCCGCTGCGCCTGCTGCCTGCCCGTTCCATGAGCTGGAACCCCAGAACCTGCTCGGTCTGTTTGATCTTACCCCAAGCGGCACGGTAGGACATGCCCAGCTCTTCGGATGCTTTTTTAAGCGAACCGCAGGTTTCAATCTTATCCAGCAGAAGCAATCTGCCGTAACCGAAGAACACCCCCTCACCTCCCTCCAGCCAGAGATGCAGCCGGATTGTTGGATTGTGGGTATCCATCTGGACCAGAGCCGCGGTTGAACCCAATTCGGGCGGGTCGATGTTCTTGTTCATACTCGCCTCCTATTTTCCGAAAGGACATTTGGGGAAAGTGCAAACCTTGCATTCCATGCAGTATCCGCCGTCAGCAAGTGCGGCGAGATCACTGCGGGAGATTTCCTGCCCTGCAATCACCTTGGGAAGTACAAGGTCCAAGCTGGTTGTCTTGAAAAAGAGAGCACAGGCCGGAACACCGATAACCCTCGCGTTACCGACTTTAGCCAGCAGCAGCATGGTGCCGGGGAGTACCGGAGCACCATAAAGGAGGTCGGATACTCCGGCATCCACCAGGCCGTGGCGGGTCACGTCATCAGGATCAACAGACATTCCTGCGGTTGTGATGAGCAGGTCACAACCTTCTTTCATGAGGGAAAGGGCCGCGTCGCGGATTTCTTCACGATTGTCCGGTTTAATGACAGAGCGGACAACTTCGCAGCCCAATGCCTGCACCTTTGCGGTGATGACAGACTCAAATTTATCATCTATCAGGCCGTTGAAAACCTCATCCCCGGTGATCAGGATGCCGACCTTCTTACGTTGTAAGGGAAGAATCTTGAACAGCGGATCGCCGTTCAGCGCAGAAACAGCGCGGGAAAAATTCTCGCGGGAAAGGTAGAGGGGAATGGCCCGTGTTCCAGCAATACGTGCGCCTTCTTTGACCAAAGTACCACTCTTACGGGCCGCAACCATCACATCGGGAACAAGGTTGAAACGGTTCATCATTTCAAGGTCGCTGACCAGAATCCCGTCATGTTCGGCGAGCAAAGTGACCTTACCTTCCTTTGGCTCACCATCGGGACAGATACCGTCCCCGGCCATGATGCGACCGAATGTCCGGGCAGCTTCGTTCTCGTGCACCCACTCCCCTTCGGGGATATCACCTTCATCCACATAGATATGGTTCTTGCCGATCATCTGCAATCTACAGATATCGTGGGCAGTGAAATCATGATTCTTGCGAAATTCCGGTCCCTTGCTTTCGCCGGGAACAATGCGGGTCATGTCATGAACTGCGGTCTTGCCTTCAGCTTCATCCACCGGGACTACTTTGAGTCCTTCAGGCAGCTTGGCTGTGGAAGCCTTGAGTCCGGCATCGCGACTGGCATAGGGGCTTTCACCCTGACAGCTTCTACAGATAGCGCCGAAAGACCCGGGATAAGCATCCCCGCATATAGGACAGGTAGTGATTCCGCCCTTGCTGCGCTTGATCATTGCTTCCGGTTTGATTCGCACTGCCTCGATGGAACAGAAAGAGGCTCCGGCTTCGCGAATTTCGGCATGAAGCTTTACGGAATCCTGCTCATGCTTGGGACGTCTCTTAAAAAACCATGATTCGGTTTCCGGCCAGTCTTTAAGTTTCTCGGGGTCCACCCGAATGCGCACACCCTCGCCAGTGTACTTATCGTAGAGAGACAGGGCATAGACCCCGAGATTCTTAACTCGCAACCAGCCGTTTCCTGTGCTGCACAAAGTCAGCATCTGCACTGCATCGGGCAGACACCACGAAGTCTCGGAAATTGCGTCGAAAAGTGTACCTTCAGGAAGATGCTTGCGGGCCTCCTCCATCATATAACCACCGAGAATGAGTCCCGGTGCAGGGCTGCCGTGAAATTTGCGGGCAGCTTCAATAAATTCATCATATGTATACGGACCTATGGAATCATCGCGGACCGGTGTGTTTTCCTGACAGATAGAGGCTTCAAGATTCATATTCTCTCCATATTCTAAAAACTTTAATTATGCCGTATAGGGCACAATTAAAGAAAGCAGGAGCGAACTTCAAAAGAGATGGGATTAAGTACGGTTTGGAACAAATTGTTTTTACTATTACATATCAATACTTTACGAGCAAAATTTCATACCGCGACAGTAGAGAAAGAACCTTTGTTTATAGCTTTAATCAAATAAATCAACATCAATTAGATCGAACTAACCTATTAATCATAAAGATTTTTCCGGTCCATAATACTGAAAAAGCCATATATGTTAAAATAAACCATTTACTGAGATCGTAAATTCTGCTGCGCGCATAGCGTCCCTCTATCTTAAATAGATCACCATCGCAGTTAAGAATCACAAAAATCAATCATAAACTCACCAAGTCATTTCAAAAACCAATTGGACGCAACAATAGTTCTGTGATCATTTAGCTCGGAAAATTATGACCTTACAAGACAAAATGAACTAACATTCACTTTTAAATAGAGGATGGAGCCGTGAACTTGAAGCCGTTCATTTCTTTTTCTGAATATAGTCTGGCGGAGCTTGAAGACTGGAAAGACCAAGGGAAAAAAGTTGCCGGGGTCTACTGTATTTATGCCCCTGATGAACTTATCCGCGCAGCTGGAATTGCTCCGGTAAGTCTTTGCGGAAAAAAGCAGGCTCCAATTAAGGAAGCAGAGCGGGAACTTCCAGCCAGTTTATGCCCGCTCATCAAATCCAGTTACGGCTATGCCGCCACAGATACCTGCCCATTTTTCGGATTCTCGGACATCATCGTCGCCGAGACCACCTGTGACGGCAAAAAGAAAATGTATGAACTGATGAAAGCAATCAAACCGCTTCATCTCATGCAACTTCCGCACACCCAGAAAGGGGAAGCTCCCTTCCAATACTGGCTGGCATCCCTACATGAACTTGAAGATTTTCTCGTCAAATATTCCGGCGTAGAAGTTACCGAAGAAGCCCTGCACGCTGAAATCGTCCTGCAAAACAAAATTCGCACGGAACTCTATGAACTGTTGGTTCTCTGCGCGGACAAACGTTCTCCGCTCACCGCCCGCGACATGCTCGCAGTGCAGGAAAGCAAAAGTTTCGCAGTGCATCCTGAAAGTTATCTGCAAAAATTACAGACCCTGCGTACTGAGGTTGATGAATATCTGATCCGCCCGAACCTGCCGAAAAAGAAAGGCGTGCGCATAATGCTTACCGGATGCCCGGTAGGTAAAGGATCTGAAAAAGCAATTACCATCACCGAAGAACTGGGTGCATACGTGGTCTGCATGGAGAACTGTTCCGGGCTTAAGGGCCAGACTCTTCAGGTGGATGAGACAGGTAATCCCTACGAAGCAATTGCACGCCGTTACCTGCAGGTTCCCTGCTCCTGTATGAGCCCCAACCCCGGCAGACTGGATTCCATCAACGAGATGGTCAAAACCTTTGAAATAGACGCAATTATCGATCTCACGTGGCTGGGATGTCATACCTACAATGCAGAATCCACTGTTCTGCGTAATTTCGTGGAGGACGAAATAGGTCTGCCATTCCTGCACATTGAGACCGACTATTCCGAATCAGACATTGAGCAACTACGGACCCGCATTGAAGCGTTTGTAGAGCTTGCTGAATAAACAATTCAAGGAGACAAGGATGAACGTTAAAGGATTTTTCAACAAAGGATTTATGATCCTCGCGGCACTGCTGCTGGCTTGCAGCTTCAGCGCCGGAGCTGCGCATGCTGCGAAGAGCAAACTTCCCAGCCTGTACATGGGTTACATTTTCACCACCCATCACACCCCGATCATGGTGGCGGCAATTAAGGGTAAGGAATTTCAGAGCACCGGTGCATATCTGGAAGAAATGGTTCCCAAACAGAAATTCAAACTCATGAATGCTGAAGGCAAACCTTTGGCTGTAATCAACCTGATTGTATCCAAGAGCGGTTCCGAAACAACCACCCTGTTCGCCATGAACCGTCTGGACCTCGGCCTTGCTTCCAGCACCGCTTTCATGAGCGGAATCGACAAGGGAACAAAGATGAAAATCCTCTGTCCCCTGCACGTGGACGGCATGAGCATGGTTTTCCCGGAAGGCAGCAAGGTCAACGGCTATGAAGACGTAGCCGCAGCAATCAAAGCGTCCAAAACACCTTTCAAAATCGGCTATCACTCCCCTACCAGCGCACCGCGCATCGCTTTTGAAGGGGCTCTGTACAATGCCGGATTCAAAGTTACCGGCAACCCCAACGATGCAGAAGCCGACATCCTCATGGTTGACCTCAAGTCCACCTCCAACCTCATCCCGGCACTGCTCAGTAAGCAGGTTGACTGTTGGGTCGGCCCTGCTCCGCATCCCGTTGTTGCCGAGCACAAACATGTTGGTCACATCGGTCTTGATTCCCGCGATCTGCCCCCGGCCGGAGCATGGACCGACTTCCCCTGCTGCGTAATGGGTGCCAGTGAACAGATCATCGCCAGTCAGCCCGAAGTTGTGCAGGCCATGACCGATCTCATGACTGCTGCTTCCAAATGGAGCAACAACAATAAAAAAGAAACTGCTGCTATCTCAGCCAAATGGATCGGAGTTCCCGCTGAAGCAGTAGAGAAATCCACTATCATCTACACCACTGATCCTACCGAAAACTGGATCAAAGGTGAGGCTAAGTTTATCGCCATGCTTAACAACATGCATAAGTTCAAAGGCAAAATGAAAGACGCGGATATCACTGCCGCTAAACCCGTTTTGTTCGATTTCTCTTTTGTAGAAAAAAGCTTGAAGAAATAAGATGCCTCCGGCGGCTGGGGAAGGGAAAACTTTTGCAAAAGTTTTCCCTTCCCCAGCCCTCATCCTTTTCAAAACCTTTTCGTATGCTTCGCATGCAGCGCGCTAAGACGGTCTTTCGTATGAAAACACGTGCTTTGTCACTTACACTTCCTGTTATGGCTCCGGCTTTGCTGGCTGTGGTCTGGATCGGCCTTGCCCGCGAGATCGGCAATCAGGTCATTCTGCCCGGTATAGAACAAGTCGGTCATATCGTATTCAATCCCACAGAAGATCTGATCAGCATGGGGTCTCTGGCTGGCAATGTGTTGGTCAGCCTTGTTCGGGTGATCATGGGCTACACTTTGGCGGCTGCTGTAGCCATCCCGCTTGGGGTAGTCATGGGATATTACGGGGTAGTGTTTAAATTTTTCAACGGCTTCCTAAACCTGTTCCGGCCCATCCCTCCATTGGCATGGGTTCCGCTGGTCATGGCATGGTTCGGAATTTCCAGCCTTGCGACACTAAGCGGTGTGGAAACAGGCCAGCTGTATATCTATCTGGACAACATCAAATTCTCCATGCTGTTCATTATCTTCATCGGAGCATTCTACCCCATCCTTACCTCGACCATTCACGGGGTCCGCAATGTGAATAAGACACTGATTGATTCCGCACGGGTGCTCGGTGCAAACGAACAACAGATTTTCCGTAAGGTACTGCTCCCGGCGGCAATGCCTTCCATCATTACTGGAATGCGCATTGGGCTGGGTATTGCATGGATGTGCCTTGTTTCCGCTGAAATGCTTCCCGGATCACTTTCCGGCATCGGCTACATGATTACCCATGCCTTCACGCTGGCCTCCACAGATATCGTTATTGCCGGGATGATTTCCATCGGCGCGGTCGGGGCTGCAATGGACGCGGTATTCCGCCACATTGAGCACAAACACTTCTCATGGCGCAGGCAGGCTGGTTAGATGAATCAAGAATTGGATCAAGTCATAGAAATCAACAGACTGAGCAAAGAATACACTACCGGGACAGGAAATACAGTTCTGGCTGTAGACGGTGTCAGCCTGCAAATTCCCCGCAATTCATTTACCTGCATAGTCGGGCCTTCCGGATGTGGTAAATCGACCATTCTGCGCATAGCCGCAGGACTGGAAAAAAGCTCTTCCGGCACGGTCCATTACAATGGAGCCACGGTCAGCAGGCCTTGCGCAGAGATCGGTCTTGTTTTTCAGGAATACTCACTATTCCCGTGGTTGAGTGTGCTCGATAATGTTGCAGCCGGACCGGAATTTGCCGGAGTGGATAAGGCCAAACGATACGAAGACGCCCAGCGATATCTCCGCATGGTCAACATGATCGATTTCAAGGATGCATATCCTCATGAACTTTCCGGCGGCATGCGCCAAAGGGTCGCCATTGCCCGTGCCCTTGCCAATGAACCGGATGTCCTGCTCATGGATGAACCTTTCGGAGCACTGGATGCACATACCCGCATCCTGCTGCAGAAGGAACTGCTTAAAGTCTGGGAAATGACCCGTAAAACAATCGTGCTGGTCACCCACTCTGTTGATGAAGCTGTATACTTGGCAGACCGTATAGTAATTATGTCCAGCCGACCCGGACGGATACGTAAAATGCTTGAAGTAGATATGGAACGTCCCCGCAGCAGGGCCATGCCTGAGTTCGGCGAGCTGACTGATTATATTTTAAAAGAGCTGGAGCATTAACTTAAACATTGATTTTTATCCCCTCGCCTCATAGTAAGGCCGAAAAAGCAAATCAAACTTCTGATCATCAGGGATAAATAATTATGCAAATCTGGGTCGACGCCGATGCCTGCCCCAAGGCAGTTAAGGAAATACTATTCAAAACCGCCATGCGCCGGGAAGTAAAACTTACTCTAGTGGCCAACCAGTATATGACTATTCCCGCATCTCCTTTTATCGAAATGGTTAAGGTAGGTGCAGGATTCGATGTGGCTGACAATGAAATCGTTAAGCTGTGCAATGCCGGAGATCTGGTTATTACCGCAGACATCCCGCTGGCAGACAAGATTGTTGAGAAAGGCGCAACTGGTCTAAACCCACGCGGAGAGCTTTACACCGAAGACAACATCAAGGGCATACTGAGCATGCGCAACCTCATGGAAGAACTGCGCAGCGCGGGAACTGTTTCCGGTGGTCCTGCTGCGTTCAGCCCTAAGGATAAGCAGAATTTTACCAACCAACTGGACAAATTCCTGACCCGCAGCTTGAACCGGATTTAACAAAACATAAAAATATTCCTGTAAATATATACATCTCCTCCCTAAATCTGCTAAGCTTATTCTGAAAACCATGCTTTGATTATCGAATACGCAAGGGAGGCCAGTATGACCGATCTCCATTTCTCAGACAATAAGACTGCCGAAAAATATCAACTGGAAAAGCTGAACCAGATTCTGGGCACTGCCGTTAAAGGCTCTTTTTATAAAAGACTTTATCAAGACATCAAATTGCCCCTGAGAAGTCTGGATGAGCTCAAGCATATTCCGATTATCGACAAGCAGACCCTCTGCACAGAAGGGGAAACCTGCAAGAAGTCCCTTTATACCCGCACCACCGGGGGATTCTATAAGTTCTCCACCGGAGGCACTTCCGGCAAGATGAGTTTTGCACGCTACGGTCTGGATGAATTTCAGGAAGTATGCAATGGAGCGGCCTATGGCCTCAAGGCTTGCGGGATAACTCCTGACGATCTGGTCGCAAACTGCATCCGCGCCGGAGCCTTCTGGAACGGATTCCTGATCAGTTACCGTGCCCTTGAAATGATCGGCTGCAACATACTGCCCATCACCGACAACCAACCGATAGAACGGACCCTTGATTATCTGGAGATGATGGGACCGAACACCCTTTTCGGAATATCCCCCACACTGGTCCAGATTGCTCAAGCAGCCACACGGCGCGGCCTCAAGCTTGATATTGAGAAAGTAGCATTCGCCTCCACTCCACTGACCACGGAGCAGGAAAGCTACCTCTCCTCGGTTTGGCCCGATGCGTCATTCCATTCTGCCGGATACGGAGCAGCTGAAGTAGGTCCTATCGGCTTCCAATGTGAACACTGTACCGGAACAGAGCACCACATCCTGCAACCGCACTGCATAGTGGAACAGGATGATGACGGAGGCATCATTGCCACCTCCCTGATCAGATCCCTACAACCAGCTATCCGCATGAAGGTTGGAGACGACATCGAATGGATAGACGGAGAGTGTCCATGCGGCAGGACCAGTCCACGCTTCAAATTACTGCAACGTTCCGATGAAATAATCGAATTTCAGTACGATTCCATGTCTCTGGATCAGATTGATTCCTGTCTGGGCAATTTCAAGGAACTGACTCCGGTCTTTCAAGTACGGCTGGACTTGAATGGAAAGGAAACAGACATCATTATACGCGTTGAAGCCGCTGACGGAGATGCAGTTGATGACTACCAGCTGTGCTCCAATGTCTATGAATGCCTGACAAGAAAAATCCCCGCAGTGGGTATCAACCGTAATAAAAACAGCATCCGGGCCTTCAAGATTCTGGTTGTACCCTCCGGCGGCATACAGAGGGTGGAAACCACGGGTAAGATCAGAAGGGTTATTGATAAGCGGTTCATGTAACTTAATATTTAACCTCAAAGCCCCTCTTTACCTGATCAGGCAGAGAGGGGCTTTGCTGTTTGGAAATAATATTATTTCTTCTCTTCCAGCCCCTGCGCCATCATCAGTTTGAACAGCAGCTCTATGAACTTACCGGAAACAACATCCGGCAGGGCAAAAAGCGGCAGTTTTCCATCCTGCATGGTTCCGGTACAGGCAAACCAGATTTCTTTGGAAATTTTATCAAGGCCGGGCATAAGCTCCTCGCGCCACAGCTGCCCGTTCTCCGAAGTATCCAAACCGAAAGCCCGACATTGGAGGGGCCGAGAATCAAAGAGTCGACATTTGCCTTCCTCCAGCAATGGACAAATCGAATCTACACCCGAAAGACAGAATCCGGCTTCATTATCACTCGATATTTCACGCATAGCCAGCCGTTCGGCACGAGCTGTAGCAACAGCTTTTTCAATAACAGCCAAACGATCCTCGTGGGTCAGTTCCAGATTCACGCAATGGCTTAAATGAAGGGCCTCAGCAAGGGTCATCCTTAGCGGAGTCCGGCAACAACGATCATGATCCAAGCCGCATTGCTGCTGGTCTTGAAACTTTGCTGCCAGTTGCTCAACTTTACCGGCCAAATCCAGATAATCATTAAAGAAGGGAGACAGATCAACTTTACGCTTAAATTCAACGCAGGGAGTGCGCGCGGTCAGTTTTCCACTTTTGCGGCCATACTTGCGGATAGTCCACCACTGGGAAAAATTGGCGGGTTTGGAGCGTAAGGCCTTCATTTTCCGTCCGGCCAGTTTATGCCCCAGACCTCGCCGCAATAGGTAAGCATTAAGCACGGTCCCGGTCCTGCCGATGCCATGGCGACAATGAATAAGAACCTTCTTGCCCAGATAAATGGACTCATCCAGCCACTCAAGGGCCTTTTCCAGCTCTACCAGCTCCGGAGCCTCCTCGTCTTCAAGAGGAAGGTAATAGACCTCAAACCCTGCATTCTGTTCAATCTCATGAAGGTCGCAGAACTCACCGCAAAGATTGATAATCCCGTCAATCCCCTGAGCTTTGAGAGAATCCAGCTGGGCATGGCTCATGGGAGCGCATCCGACAGCAAGCTGATCGGTCACCCAGCAGGGAATATAGATATCTCCGCTATTCTGCTCAGACATCTATCCCCTCCGCAGCGGATACAAATCTTGCCAGCTCAGCTTTCACCTGATCTGAGTTTTCCAACCTCATATCCATCATCCGTGTCACAGCCATGAGATATCCCAAAACAGCAAGTTGTTTTGCCGTAGCCTTTGAATCCAGTCGGGAGCTGACGGCCAACAGCATATCTCCGCGTATTTCAGTTTCAAATTCGTAATGCTGAAGTGCCTTGCTGATAAATTCCAACCGCAAAATACGGTTATCAAACCCGGCCCCGCCGCCCTTAAAACGAAACTTGATATAATTATGACCGGACACAGGTCCGCACAGGGAATCAATTTCAGAAAAATGGTAACCGAAACGAACCAGCAGATGCATATAATCTTCCGCCAGCAGACCGTAACTGGCGAGCAGTTTGGAATCCTTACTGAAAAGTCCTGCGGACATGCGATCAAATTCCTCCCAGTCCACGTGGGTCATTTCCTCAGGCCAAGCCACACGCACATCGGATAGCCCCTTCCAGAAAACCTGCATGGGGAAGCTTCTGATATCATCAGGAAGAACTTCCTTCTTGTGTTCAACACCGGAATTAAGGCCCCGTTCCAAATCAATCAGATAAACCACAAGCGGCAGTGAGGTTGCCAATCGTTTTGAATTTCCCATGCCCAGACCGCGTTTGTCCACCAGCGAAAACATTTCCTGAACAGCCTTTTCATGGCAGTAACGAATTAAATCATGCATGGATTCACAGCCGGAAGGGCTGAAATTTTCAGCATTCGGATCAACTAAATTCAGATGGACCAACGGCGGAGCCATATCCTTATATAAATCAAGAATACGCTGCGGAACCTGCGAATTATTGCAACTGCGGGTCAGCACGCTCTCTATACATCCTTGGTATACAGCTCCAGCTGTTCCATCCACAGTAACCAGCTGTCCCGGCTCGAAACGATTCAACACATCGCCCACCAGCACAGGAATCCCCATCTCCCTTGCAACAGAACCGAAATGACTGGCCCTGCTTCCGGCAGCAGAGAGCACGCCGTTCATCTTTGCGGCAAAAGTCAGCAAGGAAGGTTTCAGAGCAGGGGTAAGCACGATGGAGCCTTCAGGAATACGGGCTATCTCTTCACCGCTGCGGGCAAAATAAACTTTACCACACCCGGCTCCTCCAGAAGCACGTTCTAGACCTTCAACGAGCGGCAATGCGGCTATGGGTGCTATTTCCCCTACCTGACCTGCCGCCTCCTGCTGCAAAGGACGTGTCTGTAAAATATGAAACTGACCTTCCTGATCCAAGGCCCATTCCATATCCTGCGGACAACCGAACTGCTCTTCCAGCTTCAAAGCGCACTTGGCCAGTTGAATTAGCATTTGTTCATCAGGCAATGCAGCCCGATCAAAGGCACAGTCACTGACTAACCTCGGCTCCCTGTCCCGGTACAGTGAACCTTTAACCGGAACAACACTGCCATCCACAAGGGAGGCACCCAAGCCTGAAACTCCGTAAATACCGACACTATCACGGCTTAGGCAATCAGGATCCAAGGAATAAACAACCCCGGAACTACGGGCGTCTATCATAGGGACGATGAGTACTGCCATGGCAGTATCATTATCAGTCAAACCATTTGAGATACGATAAGAGACAGCACGCGGACAATACTTTCCGGCCAAAACCCGCTTATAAGCTTCAAGGATATCATCAGGATGCACATCAAGTTCACTTGCATATTGTCCGGCAAAAGAAATTTCACTGTCCTCGGCCAAGGCACTGGAACGCACTGCAATCCTGCCGGTACCATCCAGATAAGTGGAAAGACCGCGCTTTATCTCTTCGGCCACTTCGGGAGGGACTTTTCCTGCAAGAAACAACTCTTGGAGATCGAGGGTTAAAGATGAAAGCAAGCGGACATTACCGACTTCCATCCGGCACAACCTCTTATTTACGGCTTCACGCAGATTGTTGTGCTCCAGATAAGCTTGAAAAGCATTTGCTGTAACAACAAAACCGGGAAGGGCCTCCACATGCCCCAGCCCGTGCACCCGACCTAGATTTGCTCCCTTTCCCCCCGCTAAATCTGGACATTCACCAGCCGCAGCCAGAGGAACTGTGTAGGGAGGTCCTGAGTCAGGAGCAGGCAGAGCAACTGAGTTTCGCACTTTTGAATTAATTCGATGAAATTCCGGCAATAAATCATAAAATTTATGGGGATGCATTTCCTGCAATTCCATAATCATTCCATAAACAGCCTGCGACAGTTGAGCATGTAGACAATTAGCCTGCATGCGGTCAAAAAGCTTCCTGCCGTAAAACAATTCTTCAAGATCGGCTATCAGATCAAGAGCCTGCGAGTCGTATTCCAGCAGTATTTTAAACGCTTCATACTTCCGTTGCTGCAAAGCTCGCGGTGCCAGCAAGGTTTCAGCCCAAAATTTTAAACTTCTCAATAAAAGCATCAACTCTCCGGGACATACTTGAATACTATTTTGCCTTACAGCAAGATTATCTTATTACGTTGAAAAAACACAGTCCGGATAATCTATTTCAATAATATATTTTTTTAATCTCACTACCCATCGGCAACACATGTTTTTTCCACTGCATATTGATTTTATCTTCCCGCCAAGCTAAATATGAAACAGTGCCCTTTGCGCAGTATATTATTAAGGGATAACCGCCCTGCAAAATATTTGGAGATGTTTTCAAACAATGAATTATTTTAAAAAGTGGTGGCTGACAATTTGCTTTGTTTCAGTAACAGTTCTCCTGACGGCTATAATTATCATCCCCCACTCCACCACATCCCGTAAGGCTCTGACCGAACTGGCCTATGAGATTATGCTCAATATCTCCTCATATACGCTGGACAAATCGGAAAGCTACCTTCGTCCGGCGGAAAATGCAGCAGAGTTGACCCGTTTCCTTGCTGACAGCAATATTGTCAGCAGTGCTCATTACGAAAACATGATTCGGTATTTCAGTGAACAGCTATCCCTATATCACCAGCTCTCCGGCATCTACTACGGGACCACCAAAGGTGAATTTTTCATGGTTACCCGTTCCGATGATAAAGTAAAAAATGGACTGCTTTCAAAAACCATCCTTTTTGAAAACGGTGAACGCAAAACAACGATGACCTGGACCACCGCGGAAAATAAAATACTGCAAAGTGATCTAATGCCGCTCGATAAATATGATCCCCGTAAACGTCCGTGGTTCATTGAAGCACTCATGACCAATGATGTAATTTGGACCGAACCTTACATATTTTTTACCAGCCAGAAACCGGGGATAAGCACAGCAAGCCCGGTCTACGATGAAAATGGTAAATTGCAGGGTGTTGTCGGTGTAGACATCACAATTGCCGAGCTCTCTACTTTTTTAAGTACACTGACCATAGGACAGAACGGTAAAGCATTCATTGTTGATACAAGCGGAAATGTTGTTGCATTCCCTGACCTTGAAGCACTCAAACAAACCACACAGAATCACAAGATCCGCTTAAGTAAAATCAACGAGTTATCTGATGAAGTATGCCAAAAAGCTTACAAATCGCTAAGTGTACACCCTGATCAAATTCCGCAAAAACCGATATTTACAACATTTGAGCATCAGGGAGCGCGCTATAATGCGGTTTTTACCCCCTTTAAGAATACTCATTGGCCTTGGATTATAGGACTCTATATTCCTGAAGACGATTACTTGGGCGACATAAAAAAAGACTATCGGTTAAGTATCATGACTGCGGCCTTGGCTATCCTTCTTTCCGGGCTGATCGGCTGGGTGGTGGCTCGGAAACTGAACGCGGCCAAAGAAGATGCAATAGCTGCAAACCATGCCAAAAGCCAATTCCTGGCTGTCATGAGCCATGAAATCAGAACTCCCATGAATGTAATTCTAGGCACAACTGATCTGCTCAAGGATTCCAATCCGCGTGACGATCAGAAAAAGTATATCAAGCTGCTTGATAACGCCGGAGAAGGTTTGCTCTCCCTGATAAACGATATCCTCGATATGTCCAAGGTGGAAGCTGGTCTGCTGGACCTTGAAAGCATAGACTTTAATCCATCAAGAATAATGCGCCAATGCTGCAACGTCTTTGAGCAGTCAGCCTCCCAGAAAGGAATCGAACTGGCCTGCCGAATTGACGGCAAACTTCCTGATCTTGTCAAAGGCGATCCTGTCCGGGTCAAACAAATATTATTAAACCTGATAGGTAATGCGGTAAAATTCACTGATACAGGTGGAGTATATGTTCAAGCCGGATACAGACAACTAAGCAATAACAACGTTGAATTAAAATTTGAAATTCAGGACACCGGCCCCGGGATCCCCAAAGACAGGCAGCATGCTATTTTTGAGCATTTTACTCAGGCCGACAGCTCCATAACACGCGAATACCAAGGGACGGGACTGGGACTCTCAATCAGTAAAAAACTGTGTGAAATGATGAACGGCACAATTTCGGTATCAAGTACACCGGGCAACGGAAGCACATTCACCTTCACCATCACCATGAAAGAAGTGAAAGACTCTCACAACAAAGGAGAAAACTGCAAAGACCTGCCTGAAAACCGTACTCTTCCTCGCAAAGTTCTGCTTATTGAAGACAATAAAAGTAACCGTCTTCTTTTCAAGCATTTTATTTCCGATTCGCCGCACGTCATGAAATGTGCCTCAAATGGAGAAGAAGGAATTGAAATATATAAGGAATTTCAGCCTGATATTATTTTTATGGACATCGAAATGCCGGTCATGGACGGCTATAAAGCCACTGAAGAAATTCGTGATTGGGAAAGAATAATAGGTCTGTCCCCTGTTCCAATTATTGCTCTATCCGCACATGCCATTAAGGGTACGGCTGAATCAGCCCGTGAATCCGGATGTACCTGTTACATGACCAAACCAATAACCAAGCTGCAATTCCTTGAAAGGATTGAACGGGACAGCCAGACCAATAACAAGAATTGTTATTGACTATAGTGAAAATTGTTGTATAACCGATTTAAATTATATTGCAAACTTACTAATATTTTTACCTATAAAACAGGAAGTAAAGGCAAATAAAAGCCTTAAGGAGACTATTATGAATTCAAGAAGGAAATTCATGGCTATGTCTGCCGCAGCTACTGCAGCAATCCTGATGCCTGTAACCAATGCCGCTGCTGAAAAAAGCCGCAGGTATCCATCCAACATTATCTATACGCAGAAAGATCCCGGCGTATGGAGCAAAAAAGCAGCGACCCATCTGCCGCAGGTTGAAGTAAAAAACGGCAAGGTCATTATCAGCACACTTCATCCAATGACAAAAGAACACTATATCGTCCGCCACACATTGGTAGATGCTGATGGTAATGTTATCGGTGCAAAAACCTTTGCCAATACTGATGAAAAGGCTGTCTCCCGCTTCGCACTACCGGCCGGCAGCAAAGGGAAAAAATTCTTTGCAACCAGCTTCTGTAATAAACATGATTTCTGGGTAACTCCGGTAACCTTGTAAAAAACAAAAGCGGACTCTGCCTCTCACCCTCTTTGACTGAATTTTCTTACAGGAGAACGCATAGATGTACTTCAAACAACTAACAACAGAAGGACTGGGCTGCTATTCATACGTTATCGGCTGCCCGGCCGCAGGTGAAATGGTCATAGTAGATCCGCGCAGGGATGTTCAGGAATATCTGGATATTTCGCGCGAGGAAGGCATGAAAATCACACGGGTCATCAACACTCATGTTCATGCCGACCATGTAGGCGGTGAACAGGAACTTAAATCTATCGTCGGTGCAGAACTGTTCATCCACGAAAATGCCGATGTAGGGTATAAACACACCCCCATCAAAGAAGGAGACTCCTTCATCGTCGGGGCGGCAAAATTGGATTTCCTCTACACCCCCGGCCATACACCTAACGCCATTTCCATTCTGGTTACTGACACCATGCGTGGAAATGAACCTTGGATGATTCTCACCGGTGACCTGCTTTTCGTAGGCGACATTGGACGCCCAGACCTCCCGGGAAATGAAATTCTCGATGAACAGGTAGCCAACCTCTATGACAGTTTGTACATAAAACTTGGCAAACTTCCGGATTATCTGGAAGTTTATCCAGCCCACGGTCAGGGGTCACTCTGCGGTAAAGGAATGAGCGCCAAACCGAGCAGTACCCTTGGATATGAACGACGCTACAACCCCATGCTGCAGTTCAAAACCTTTGAAGATTTTAAAGCCAAGGTGTTGGAATCATTTCCCAGCCGCCCGAAATCCTTCACCCACATTATCAATACCAACTTTGAAGGAGCTCCTTTACTGGAACGCTGTCCGCTTGACCGGGCCATGAATCCTGAGAAGTTCAGACAGATGATTGATCAGGGGTGTACGGTAATTGATGTACGCGATGCTGCCGGATTCGGAGGATTCCATATTCCTGGAAGCATCAACATCGGCCTTGAAAAACAACTCGCCAACTGGGTGGGGATGGCGGTGGAACCGAATTCCGACCTGCTGCTGGTGGTTAATTCCAAAGAAGATTACGACCGGATGTGCACGGAACTGCACCGTATCGGTTATGATCGGATTTTCGGTTACCTGCACGGTGGAATTGCCGCCTGGCTCATGGCTGGATATCCGGTTGAAAATCTGGCCCAGAAATCAACTGAACAATTGCATGATGCAATAGCTGAAAACAAAACATTCACCCTGCTTGATGTGCGCACCCCCGCCGAGTGGAACAATGGTCACATCAAGGGAGCAATTCATAAACCCTTCGCTAAAGTACTTGAAGAAGGAATTGATGTAGACAAGGACAGTCCTGTCATCGTCATGTGCGGATCAGGATACCGTTCAAACATTGTCGGCAGCTACCTCCAAGGGAACGGATTTACACAGGTCTGCTCACTTGCAGGCGGAGCAATAGCCTGGTCCCGCTCAGGATACGGGCTGGAATAAATCAAAACAAAACCCCGGAGTAACACTTCGGGGTTTTCAATTACTCTTTTAAGATCAAAAGAACATTATCTATTAATCTTTGTATCTCGGGCAGCAACTCCATCAGCTGTTCAGCTGTAATACCGATCTTATCCCATGCTGTCCTATCAATAAAACCGATTACCGGAGAAATACCCAATTCATAACCGAGTGCCTGAGCTATAAAATCCGCCACATGAATAACCATTGCATCAGGATCACTCTCAATTTTACGCGGATTATGGTGCCCACCAGCGGCAGCTATCAATTGTCGGGGGAATTTCCATTTCTCTAAAATAAAACCGCCCATATCAGCATGGTTAAAACCGAGCATCTCATGCTCAGCCTTGTAAAGATTATATCCATCGCTGTTGGCCAATTTGAAAAGCTCGACCCCCATACTATAATTACTTTCAAATATTACGTGCAGGCCGATATCATGCATCAATCCACCTGCAAAAAAACGCTCTGGATCACCAAGTTCGGCAGTCACAGCAATTTCCTGTGCAACAACACCGCAGGCAATGGAATGCTTCCAGAATTTTTCCAGATCAAGGACCGCCTTGTCAGTACGTTTAAACAAACTCAAGGACGCAGTACCAAGGGCAAGTCCGCCAGCTTTTTTAAAGCCAAGTATTTTTAACGCCTTAGACGGAGTGTCGACTTCCCCTTCAATTTTGTAGAGCCCGCTGTTAGCCAGACGCATAACCGCAGCACACAACTTGGGTTCCTTGCTGATTATCTTAGCTAGGTCACTGATAGTACTTTCAGGGTTATCTATTACTTCCTGCAATTGAATTTGAATCTGCGGCAATGAAGGTAAGACAATAGGCCCTTTAAGAAAATCTGCGGGACCTCCAGGCTTTATTCCATCCCATGGCTCAGCATCAGATGAAAATGTCCTAGGCAAAAAATAATCCGGATCTGCAATCATTTGCTTATAAACGCGCTTAAAGGACTCTTTCTTAAGTAAATTCACTAAATTAGAACCTCCGGTATGCAAAAACAGTTTGTGCACATAGCGCGCTGCAGCCTCTTTGATATCAGGCCTGATTTTCGATGATGCCTTAATATTGGCCATTAAAAATCTCGTACAAACCTAGCGATTAAGCAGGATTCAGAATTTCAAAAATTTCATCAATCAGCTTCTGCACTTCAGGAATCATGTCGATGAACATTTCCCCACTGACGCCAAAGCTTTCGTAGATTTCATGATCCAGCACGCCAAGTACGGGGGACAAGCCCAGATGGTATCCCAATGCTCTGGAAATAAAATCAGCCACATGAATTATTCCGGCATCCGGATCTTCCTTGGCCTTATCAGGATTATGGTGGGCTGCAGCTGCAACCACTAAGGACTTAGGAAAATTCCAATCCTGAAGAATAACACCGCCTAATGCAGCATGACTAAAGCCAAGCAGTTCCATCTCGGCATCATAGAGGCTGTTACCGTTTTTGCGAGCTAACTCATACACTTCAAGACCAAGGCTCTTATTGCTTTCAAAAATAACATAAATCCCGATATCATGTAACATTCCGGCAACAAAAAAACGCTCAGAATCATGAAATCCGGCCATCTTAGCTATTTCCTGCGCAACTACACCGCAGGCTATGGCATGTTTCCAAAATTTCTCAACTTTCAGAACCTGAGGTCCATCACTCCGTTTAAAAAGACTGAGAGAAACAGTCCCAAGTGCAAGAGAACTGGCTTGCCTGAAACCCAATAGAGCGACAGCTCGTGAAGTAGTATCCACCTCAGTACGAAAATTATACATGGCACTGTTTGCCAGACGCAAAATAGCCGCCACCAATTTTGGATCCTTATTAATGACTGCAGCCAGATCATCTGCGGAACTGTCAGGATCTTTAACCACTTTCTGAATTTCCACCAAAACCTGAGGTAAAGACGGAAGAACCAACTTTGATTTTAAAAAATCTTTTGGGCTATCAGGCTTTGGTCCCGTCCATGGCTCAATATCAGCAGGACGAGGCTGGGGCATAAATTCATCAGGCTCAACAATCATCTTCTTGTAAACATTCTTAAATGCTTCTTTTTTTAAAAGACGAATAAAATCAGAATCATCAGCCTGACTGAAAAGATGTCTCACATATTTAATCGCGGCATCTTTAACCTGCTGATTAAGCGTTGTAGTCTGATCAATTTCTTGCATAGATATCCTTCATGAAAATTAGGACTTAGATTTCATGGCCCAATCAACAGTTCGTGCCAAACCTTTCTCAAAAGCTACTTCGGCCTTAAAACCTTCTGCTGCAATTTTACTAATATCAGCACGGGAATGCCTGATGTCCCCTGCTCGTTCGGGCTTAAAATCGATCCCTTCCGGCGCAGAGGTCAAGCCAGCGACAACTGTGGCAAGCTCATGTACAGATCGGCCCAGCCCGGTTCCTACATTATAAATCCCGGTCAACGGCCCCCGGCCCTGCTCATCAAGACCGGCAGCGATTAAATATGCAGTAACCACATCGGAAACATAGAGGAAATCCCTTGTCTGCTCCCCATCCCCGAAGATGACCATGTTTTTCCCGGCCAATCCGAAATCCACAAAACGGGAAATAACGCCGCTATACTGGCTGGTCGGGTCCTGACGCGGGCCGAAAATATTAAAAAAACGCAATGAACAGCCATAGCCGGAATCTTCAATATACGCCGAAGATTTGTATTTAGCTATACCATAAGGGCTTAACTGTTCAGCATCCTGAGCATATTCTTCCTTAACCGGAAGCCGGTCTTCATTACCATATTCTGCTGCAGAGCCAGCAAAGACGAAACTGGAAATTCCAAGATCCTTTGCGGTATCAAGCATATCCCGGTTGGCTTCAAAGTTGATCTGCATAGTTAATTCAGGATGCTCCACAGAATATGGAACACTGACAACAGCAGCCAACTGAAAAACAACATCCAAATCAGGGTGAGCTTGTTTTAATTCCGCCAGTAAGCCTTCTTCGGCTATAGACCTTTCATAAAATGTAAATCCAGCATTATCGATAAAACCATCCATATTATGCACATAGCCACTGGCAAAATTATCAACCCCCAAAACGAAATGTCCAGCATCAAGCAGACTCTGTGTCAAATGGCTACCTATAAAACCAGCACATCCGGTAACAAGACAAGTCTTCTTCATCTCCCCTCCCGGCATTACATCAGAACAATGGCTGACTTGAAAAAGTTATATACTCCAGATCACGAACACTTTTTGAAACAAGGTAATAGGCAACCATCAAAGCAATAAAACATGAATAGCAATAGCCAAAACCGTAAAAGGTAAAACCAAGCTGCATGCTCAGCCAGGTCAGTCCGATGTTGCTTAGCAGAAAGGCAATGGTTACCGTCAATACTTCCTTACGCTGATCAAAATAAAACAAAATAATCACAGCTACAGAAAGCATGACCTGCAATAGGGAACCAACCAAAGCAATTTGCAAAAGAGGCTGCTGCAAAGGAGAAAGGCCAACCAGATCAACAAACTCAGGAGCCATAAAAATACAAAGCATTGTCAATGTTCCCTGTACAATCAAAATCTCACGCAGGCTTTCCTTGAGCATTTTGATCATGCCCTTCTTTTCCTGCAAAATACTGGAAAGGTCTTCCTTGGATATTATTTTTGCAAAATAGTCGTGATAATGCTCGTAGAACTTTGTTTCAATTTTAACCAGAAAAATGGCTAAGGTAGGCACAATGGTCAGGTAAGCAAAAAAGATAGGACCTTCATACATGTCATGGGTGCGCAGGTAAGGCACCACCATTCTGGAGTCCGGTGCAAACCAGAACATGATTTTGTCTACCCAGATTGCGAGGTTGAAAAACATGCCGATCAAGGCCAGTTCCCAATATTTAATAAAATATGAAAACATTGCGGAATCCCAGACCCTGCCCGGGGGAAACTCCGCAAGCAGACGGGCCAAGAGCCAGAAAAAAATGACCGACTGCCCCAAGGTGTAACCCAGCAAATATCCCTCAAGACCAAACAGCGGATAAAGTATGAAAGCACTCCCCACGCTGCACATGGTCCCCACTGCGAAGGCCTGCACAATGGACCGGAAATCCTTAACTGCTGAAAGAAAAATCATGGTCAGCCAGATCATAGCCACGACAAGAAAAAGAATTACCGCAATGATCTTGTACGTAAAGCTCAGCTCAAAGAACCAAATGCCCCCAACACCTATTACTGCCCCGGCAGCAAGCACAACAAGAGCACTGGTAAAGAAAGCGGTCAGGGTTACCTTCTCATCCCCCAGATAAAAACGGTCGGCAAGGTAACGGGTAACCACCAGCTGGATATACCCTACGTAAATAAGAGTGAAAGCATAGACATAAACAATAGTTGTCCGGAAAATATCCTGATCCATCCGGGAAAAACCTGAATAAGAATATAACCCCAGCACGGCAAGGCAGAGAACGCTCATAAGCCAAGGCCCGGATGAAACCATTGCCGCATACAAATAAGCGGAAACTTCGGAAAGGAAGCTGTCTCCGCGCAGCATTTTTCTCAGTTCAAATCCTATTCCAGCCATATGCTACTCCAGATCATCCATTGCCATATAATCTTTGTAAATATTCAAATAGGTCTCGTTGAGATCCGACTCTTTGTAAAATGTCTTCACCCGTTCAATTCCCGCTTTCGACATCTTGCTGCGCAGGATCGGGCTGGTTAAAATTTTCAGGATCGCCTCCCCGGTGCTGACCGGGTCCGCAACTTTAGTTACTATTCCGGATGGTCCCAGCGCCTGATCGGCTACGGTACGCCCTTCCAGAAGTTCCCGGCAGGAACCTACATCCGAGGCAACAGCCGGAACGCCTGCACAGTTCGCCTCCATAATAACCAAGGGCTGCGCCTCACTGATGCTGGTCAACACAATTAAATCAAGCTTAGGCAGGTAATCCGTAACCCGGACCTTTCCGGTAAATTCCACAACATCCTCAAGGTTCAGCAGTCGAACAAGGTTAACACATTCTTCGTAATACTCCTTATCCTCCTCAGTGGGCCCCATGATATAAACCTTAAGATTCTCGATCTTAATTGCCACTATCTTGATAGCACGCAAAAATGTCTTAACGTCTTTGATAGGTACCACACGCCCCACAAAACCTACGGCAAACTCAGTCTGACCCATGTAGTCATGGTCAGCAGGCTTGAGTCCCAGAAAATTATCAAGACTGATACCATTGGGAATCACCCTGATTTTGTCCGGATCAGCCCCCTCCTGAATCTCAAGCTGCCTATTCCCTTCGTAAAGGGTATAAATAGCCGAAGAGTAATCATAACACAGTCTGGCCAGTTGTTCGAACATCCTTATCCAGAAAGTCTGGAACGCACCAAGTTTGCTTTGAATGCGCATCCGCTCATCTTCCTTACGGTATACCCACTCTGCCTGAGAAATTTCAATTTTGCGTTCTTTAACATAAATACCGTGCTCGGTGAGCAGCAACGGACGCCCGGTCATAACACGGGCAACAACCCCGAGAAGGCCCGCATACCCTGTAGAAATAGTGTGATAAACTTTAGCATTAGGCAAATCGAGTGGCAGCATTTTGAAGATAGGCAAATGAGTAAAACGAAACGTCCAGAAATAATCGATAAATGACTCTTCATTGCCCTCGGGCTTGTAGCGCTCCACTAGTAAATCCCAAGGCCTTTTACCGTGCATAAGTTCTGAAAGGGGGAATTTACCATCACGGAACAATTCAACCATTTCCTTCATCATACTAATATCATTACGATCCATACGGTAATGAAATTTTCTGAGCTTCTCCATATCCTTTGCGGAAATCCTCTTGAAAATGCTCCGGGATATTTCAATCGGATCATGAAGATAAACAATCTTCGGATCAACAAAGTTATCAGGAACTTCGTAGCGATATTCTGCTTTTTCCTTGGATGAGGCTAAAATACAAACCGCAGTAAAGGTCAGCTCCGGCATACCCTTAATCAGGTTGTGAATCCATGTGGAGACACCTCCGGCCACAAAAGGATAAGTGCCCTCAAGAAGCAGGCAGACATCATATTGCTTATCCGAGCTCATTGCCCACCTCATTAAACTCTAATTCTACTTGCGCTTTTGTCCCTGACTCAACCTTCTCCCTCCAAAAATTATAAATCAAAGCTTTAAAGGGATCGGGAGACTCCAGTTCAGGGCGAGCCCGCAACTTTTCTACCTCTTCGAACAATGCAACGAAGTTGCCCATTTCAAAAAAAGTCCTGCAAATACCAAGGCGAGACTCCATTTCGAGTACAGGCTCTTTAATTGTCTCACGGTAAATATGCAGCGCTTCGCTAAAAGCTCTACTTTCCAGATATGCTTCAGCAAGCCGCATCAAGTAATCTTTATTTTCCTGATCCTTTTCAACTGCCTTACGCCAATGCTCACATGCCAGTCCCATGGAACGTTCCTGCATATTCACTTCCGGCAAACCGCTACGCGCATAATTACGATAAACTGATGCAAGCTCTGCATGAGACTGCGGACTATCATACTTATCAGCACGGAAACAGGCCTTATCAACCGCTTCTGCATAATCCTCTTCAAGTCTTGTCAAAGCGGTGTGAGCATAAAAACGGACCTCGGCACTTTCATCGGAAAGACTTTTGCGCAAGAGCTTTACCGCCTCGGCAGAACCGATACGACGCAGCAAATTAACGGCCCCACGCTTCATCTCCATGTCATCCCCGGTCAAGATATCCGCAATGGGATGGACATCAATTTCATCATATAAAAATTCTGTAATATCAGATGGAAGGTCTATATCAACGCCTCCACCCTCATAAGCCTTTTCTTTATAATCCTCAGCAAGCCCGTAACTTTTCATGAAAACACGGGACATAAGCAACGTAAGCGTAATCCCAGCTAATCCGATCAAAGGCATAAAAACGGTAAACAGAGCCGCCATACGGGGATAGTAGAAAGCAATCCCGGGCAAGGCACGTGGCTTTGAGGCTGTAAAAAGGACAAAGGACAAAGCTGAAAAAACATGAGCTCCAATTGCAGCGTATACGTACCACGAGACAGCTTCCCTATTCAGATAGAACCACACAGCTCCACCTTCAAATATATAAGAAGCAGTAAAAGCCCCCAGCAGGCGCATTCGCGCCATTCTGATTACCCTACTCCGCAAAAAGTACACTAACCATATCCTCTTTCACATTCTTAACCAGTTCTTCAGGATCTTCCATACCCAAAGTGTAGCCAGCCACACCGGCACGAAGCTCCACAAGATTCTGGTCTGTTTCAAAGGCCATCACACTAAGGGCCTTGAAAGAACTAAGCAGGTTATTGACCACCACCCGCGCTCCAGCGGTAGGTGTGGTTGGCAGGATCAGATAAAAAGCCCCCGGTTCATCACTGATAAACAGGATATCGATTTCACGAATCTGATTTTTAAGGATCATACTGAAAGCCATGAGAACTTCGTCACGTCCTTCATCAGAGGCATTAGAAAGGCCCGGAAATTCAAGCATGATCAAGGACAAATCCAGTTCATAACGGCGAGCCCGTACAAATTCCTCCCGCAGTCTGCGCAGGAAGTAATCATAGGTATAGGCGTCAGTGATTTCATCAGCAATGAGCTTCTCTTTGGTCTCCGCAAAGACTGTGGCATTTTCAACACTACTTCCGCACCAGTCTGCAACCAGCCCGGCAACACGCACAGAATCGCTGGTGAATTTGAGAAAAGGCATCTTCTCAACATTCAATACTCCGACCACATGCTGATTGTTATCAGCCAGAATAGGGGCGGAAATGATTATACCACTGGGCATGCTATCAGTGCTGGCAATCTCACGGATGGAGACAGCTTTCTTCTGGGCAGCAGCAATGCTCATCAAGCTTTCGCCCCATGGAACAACTTCAGGTAAATAACTCTTACCATGCCTTAAAGCGGTATCGAGCCGGAATTCAGTTCCGTCCAGCAGATAAATCGAACATTCCTCCACATCCATGAACTCGCGCAGAATTTCCAGCACTGCCGGATAAATGCTGTCTATACTCAAAGTACGCAATCCCTGAGCAGCTTCATAAAGAGTACCCAGCGTGCTTTCCTGCGAAAGAATCTTGCTGTCCAATTCCTGCTTGGCTTCGCTCAGTATGTCATACTTGACTTTGATCTTGTCAAAAGCATCGTGATAGGCGTCCCTTTCTTCGCAGACACCATTGTATTCCTTGATATGCAGCTGACGAGTCTCACCAAGAACAATCCCCACTAGAAAGAAAAGGATTGGTTTACCCCACATGGCAAGGCTCCTGAAATCAATCAGTTCAATATCAGGAATGGACAGGCTTTTGAAAACTACAAAAAAGATTGCGGTCATAATTCCGGAAAAAAGCCCTCCGGCAAATCCATAGCGGGAAGCTGTCAGCAGAACCACGATCCAGTATGGATGTGGTGAAACAGAAATGAATCCCGGATCCTGTCGAAAAAATATAAGGTTGGCCGCAGTTATGGCGATCAATCCGAGCAGGACTTCATAGTATTTTGAAAGCTTATATTTCTTGGCTGCTGCTTTGACTTTAAACATATTCACCGGCCTGAATATTTTCAATTACATTAGAAAACATAACCGATCCCCCCGCTGAACAACTGGGTTTCCCCGCCTCCGGCAAGCCCGGAATCACTGCTGTATTCATAATTGAGACTCAGATCAAACCTGCCCAGCCTTAAAGATAATGACGGACTCCCGAAATAACTGGGGCTGTTCTTGAACTCATCAAGCCTGATACCTCCAGCGGCTTGAAAAACAAGTGTATCACAAATAGACTTGCTGAAGCTGGCACTGAGAGTGTGGATACTCTCATTTTCCACCACCTCAAACGGCTTGAAAGTTTCATCATCATACTTAAAGAAAGAGCGGTAGAAAGAGTAAGAAATGAAAAGATCGGGGTCAGCAAGAAGCCTGCGGGTCAGGATTACGTTATAAAGTCCCTTGGCTCCGTAATTACGGTCTGATTCAAGCTTATACTGCCGCAACTGACCGTTAAGAAATAGGCCCCAGGTATCATCATAAAAGCCATCATAGGTCAGGGACAACTGGTTGTAGTGCCCTTCATAATTGGCTGCTGAAGGTTCATCGAGCCAAGGATTATTGTAATCGATCATGGCGGAGAAAGTTCCGGGATCATGAATGCGCCAATCAAAGCCAAGAGCACCGGATACTCCCGAACCAATTCCATCATAGCCACCCACTCCCGCAATACCGGTGAAAGTGCGGGTAAAATCACGCTTCAGAAGAAAGGACGCCTGATTCACATCCTTATCGATCTGCTCAACTCCATCCTGCTGCGAACGATATATACGTGTGTTAGCGTAATATATTTCACCTCTGGTCTGGTCTGTGACCTGCATGGAAAAACGGCTGCCCAGAGTGGTAGTTATCGATTCATCAGATTGCAGGCTAACACTGGGGATAAAATCTAGGCGCGGCCTGCGTTCCATGAGCAGGCTGGAAAGAGCCTGCCGAGCTTCATAGTTATCTGGTTCGGCATCGACAAGCTGGGAAAAACTTTCAATCGCCCCCAGCCAATCTCCACCCTGCTGAGTACTGTAGGCCTTGGCGGAGATGGAATCGGTATCTCCGGGCCGCAACCGCAACAGATAATCGAGGGTATCAATCTGTACGGAATAGTCTCCAGCCAGCAAACGCAAACGAGCTTCCTGACGCAGAGCGCCCGGAGACTCAGGATCAAGATTGAGCCAGCGGCGCAACATGGCCTCGGCCTTTGCCGTTTCACTGTTATCGATAAGAGCGCCGATATATTCTTCGCGCAAATCCAGATCATCGGGATAAATGTTCAGCAGTCTTGCATACTCTCTGAGGCCGTCTTCCACATAACCGCGACGAATCATAATACGGGCTAAAATTACTTTCTGTTGCCTCTGCCCGTTAACCCGTAACACATCTCGCTGATCCAGTTCATAAAACAAAGATTCAGGAGCACCGGTCAATTCGGGCTCAGCTATCAGAACAGTGTTTGCAGTTGCCCTCTGCGGATTCGCAACTTTCGCAACCAACCCAGCTGATGGCGGAGGCAGTAAAGCTCCGGGTGAATCCAGAGTACGCTCTGCAAGCATAGCCACAGACATGGAGCGGACAATATAATCGAGTCTGGTCTTATCCTTAAAAAGACGCCCGGCAGCCCTCGCCTGACTGCGAGTAGGATAATCACCTATCTGAACCACGCGCCAGCCTTTTCCCTGTCTATCATAAAGATAAACCATGACCGGGGAATAACCTTCACCTTTCAGGTAAGACATGAAACTCCATGCCGTATCGGCTTCCTGAAAGGAACTGACCCTGACCGTCCAAATTATCTCGCTCTTTGTTTCAACAGGCACAGCGGTAGTGTCCTCCGCAAGGAGCGGAGTTCCATGCATGACCGGCAGCAGTACCGTCATCAAAAGAAAAACCCAAAAAAATAACTTTTTCAAAACACTACCTATTAATTATATTTAGATTCCTGCCGGAAACTTTAACACGACCTTCACGGCGAAGAATGCGCTCAGCGCGCTTAAACTCGCGTACAGCATCATTCTCGCGGCCCATAAGTCGATATATTTCACCCAATTGATAACGCCCTTCGGCGTCATTGGGAACCAGTCTTAAATATTTCCGCAACTTAGCTGTAGCCTGTTTATATTGTTCTCGTTCCCCAAGTATAATACCAAGCCCCTTGAGCGCGGTATGATTTTCCGGGTTCACCTTGAGAGCAGCCTGAAACAAGTCATAAGCATCGGTCTGAAAATTATTGAATAAGGCTTCCGCACCCAGTCGGGACAAGAAGACTTCGTCCTTAATATACTCTTTTTTCAACCTTTTATAAACATCTGAGGCCTCACTACCGCGCCCGGCCATCTGCAATGCCGAAGCCAACAAAAATCCTTCAAAGCGGGGCAACTTTTTCAAACGGGCATAAGGCTCCAGAATCCGCAAAGCGGCATCTGGTTCACGCTCATCAAGATAGGCCCGAGCCAGCTCAATGCGTTCGGTTTCAGGGAGTTTTCCTGCGGCTTGCAATTCCCTGAAGACCCTTATCTGATCCGCAAATTTTTCAGCAAAACCGTACACCCTTGCAAGATCCAATTTCAGCTCATAATCACGAGGTTTGATACCAACAGCCCGCTCATAGTAATCAGCGGCTTTGAGATATTCCCCGGCATCAGCCCAAGACTTTCCTGCACGTTTGGCGAAATCAAAATTATCCGGAGCTTCATCGGAGATTTCAGAATAAAGTTTGGCTGCAACAGCTGGACGAGCGGTCCATTCAGCCAGTCTGGCAAGGTTTTCCCTGATTTCCTTACGCTTGTAATCACGCGAATACAACTCATCATAGATTCGATAAGCCTCTTCACTCAGACCGGCCTGATCCGCGAATTCCGCCCACTTGTACAAAATATCGAGATTCTTCGAACTCTGACCTGCAAATTGCGAAATGAGCAATTCCGCTTTTTTGCTATCACCGGCAGCGGCCCATACCGCAGCAGCAAGCAAGGCAACCTGTTCATCCTCCGGGCGCAGGCTGATGGCGGTTTCAGCCGCATCGCGAAAAATAGCCTTATCTCCGGTGTAAGATGCAATCTGGATAAGGTTCATGACATATTCACGATTGCCACCGGTCATGACAGCAGCCTTTTTGTAATAGGGATAACCGTCTTTTGGAGAATTCAGCCAAAGCATTATTTCCCCGGCCTGCGCGATTACCTTTACATCCTTGGGCGCAATCTTTTCAGCATACTTGGCAGCCTGCCTTGCCAGCTTCAAATCCTGAGTATCAGAAGCGGCCAGCAGCATATCAAGAATATCCTGCTGTTCCTGCTCTCTTTTCAGCAATTCGCGATAAATACGGTAAGCCTTATATGGTTCGTTAATATTGCGGTAAGCTGAACCGGCTGTACGCATTATCTTGATGTCATTCGGAAAAACCTTAAGAGCCAAGCCCACAGTATCGGCCAAAAGTTTATTGTCTGCGGTGGTTGCAGCAGCATCTATAAGACTCTGGTAATCAGCCAGAGTAGCTCCAGGGCTATCAACAACCTTACGCAAAACATCATAGGCTTCACGCGGACGTTCAAGGGTCAGCAGCAATGCCCCTCGGGTTCGCAGATAATCAGGCTCTGAAATATTTATATCTTTTGTATCTTCAACAACTTCAGCCATAAGAGCACGGTCTTCACTGAACAATGCCGCCCGCAGCATGTCATGGGCATACGCAAGCCAACTACCGACCCGCTCCGCCAGCCTGCGGAAGAGATTTACAGCTTTGCGGTGATTACCGGTCTGCATATAAACATCGCCGAGCGCCTGCTGATGAGAAGTATTATCCGGCTCTATCTTGACTAATCTTTCCAGCACCAATTGCGCCAGATCATTCCTCGCAGCATTACGGGCCATCCATGCGGTTTCGGTAAGCAGCTCTACATTTTCAGGACTGATCTCGAGCAGCCTTTGCGCCACATCCAATGCCCGGTCATAATCACCGGACCAGCCCAGAACCTTAACCAATTGCACCCTGCTCTCAATATCAAGTCCGGCCTGTTTATCCATACGGGCAGCATATTCATAGCCCTCTTCCACGCGGTCCACTGCTACGAAATACTCCAGCACATAAATTACGTACCGCAAAAAATCGACTTTCTCACCGGACTCGGCCCGGAACTCAGTTTCTGCCTTGAACTGCTCACCTACAATGAACAACCGCTGAAGCAGGAAATTAAGATAGGGGTCATCGGGGGTCGTGGTATGCTCTTTTCCCAGACGCTCAATTTCATCATTAAGCACAAGCATAAAATTACCGCTGAAAGGTCTCTCTCCCTGCAATTCATTAAGCTTGATGATTGCATCAACTTCCTGCGGGAACATATTGAAATAGCGATAATACATCACCATCTTTTCAAGCGGTTCCATCTTTTCCGGCTCAATCTTCGAAATCTTTTTCCAGGTATGGAGAGCTTCGCGGGGCATTACATTCCATTCAAAAACCTGCACAAGCTTGCGCAATTCAGAAATTCGACGCGGTTTCTGTTTTAAAATCTCTTCAAGGCTGGCTATAGCTTTGTCCGGCATACCCCGTTCAAGGAAGACATCCACACCAAGCCTCAGCAATCTCAAATCATGAGGATCTTCCTCAAGAAGCTCGTTTAGTAAATCAGCCGCCTTGGAAATTTCCCCACTCCGCAGGTACAACGGGACCATATCCCTCGGAAAGGGATATATAAGTACGGTCGTCCCGATTATGATGAGTACGAAAAGCAGTACCCGCCAGAGCTTTATGTTCAAATCAGATCAATCTCCATAGGTCCGGAAGCAACATCTTTGACCGATAAAATGCCCTCACCGTCAGTCATAAGTTCCTGCGGCGATCCGTCCTTGCGGATAAGTTTGTATTTTCTGTTCGGAATAAGACCTGCCAGCTCAAATTTACCTTTGCTGAAACATTCAAAATCAAAGCGCACACTCTTTGCTGTACGCTCGAAATTACGTACCCAGCCGGAACCGTTTCTAAGATACGGCACGCTGCCGTTAACCTTTTTATCTGTAGTCAGAGCCAAATCAGCCCGAACTGAGCCCGGATTTAGGTGCACAAAAACACCTTCAGGCTGGATATCGTAGCCAAGTACATTTGTGGATTTTTTAAGATCGGGAACCTTTTCCATACCGTCCAGACGGACCGAAAGGCAGTCGGCGTAATTGGTGAAGACAAACTTATCCGGTGAAATCTTCTCCACTTTTGCAGCAAGACAACCATTAACCATTCTGATGTAAGAGGAAGCATATACTCTGGCTGTATCCTGACTGAGCGCCCATTCGTAGACATCTTCAAGGGCCTTGAGGGAAGCGAATTTCTCGCCGCTGTAAAAATGGTAATAGATGTCAATGGGCATTATCCGACGCGGAGAACCGGTCCGCTTCATGGTATCCACGATATTGCGAAACCCGAAATACGGCCCGGACCAAAGGTTGGTCAGAATATTCTCATTAGCCTGCCCGGTATAAATCTGGTTACGCTTGCCCAAGGCACGATAAAGAGGCGAAACCCCGAAATACGAATTGCGACGCGCATCGAAAACAGTATCCCCGCCGTTCAGATTCAGAATTCCAGCCTTATCGGCAATGGCGACCTGCTCTTCAGTTGGCTCACACATACCGGACCAGAACAGCACCCGGCAGGGCTTTTCCACCGGAGCAAGATTCTCGGAGATATAATCGCATGACCCCACAATTTCGTAGTGGGCATCGAATTTATATCCGGCCACCTCATACTGCCCGACAACAAAATCTTCAGCGTATTCCTTGGATTCCCGTAACTTGGCATTCCAAGCAAAGGGATGGGTATAAGAATGAGAGGAAGTCTCAACATTTTCCAGTTCGAAAAGGGTCTTAGCCATCTCTATATTGTCCAGACTCCCTTTAACATCCGGATTGATCTCCCCGGCAATTACCGAGGCAGAATTGGGAAAATCGTAGCGCTCAAAAATGCGCTCCATGATAATTTCCCCGCACACCTTATTCTGATCGACCTCGGTGTAACCGACAAAACCGTCTCCATCGATATGGGCAAAGGCAACCCGCTTACCATTCAAGGTCGTTGGGGTAAGTGCCGGCATACCTTTCAAATCCAAAGAAACCCTTAAGAATTCAAATGGATTCAAATACCACTGTTTCTGAAAATTGACCGGATCCTGCCAGCGCATATAGCCGTCAAGAGCAAATCCGCCACGCGGTCCCAATCCTACAGCCGCTGCAGCGGTACTCGATTTCCCCTTCAGCGCAACGCTAACCCACGAACTGACATCCTCAGTTGTGGGAACAATCTGAATATACTTTTCCGGAAATAATGGGAGCTTCCGCTCAAAATTCATATTCTGCTGATCAACAGATTTATATTCCAAGCGATAATCATCATTAGTGGCATTACCCTGATATGAAAATCCGAGGTTGGAAAACACCTTCTTGATCAGCAAAGGCTCTGCCAAAACATTATTAAAATCACTAAAAGCCCCCAGATTTCCGGCAATGATGACCTTCTTACCCTGCTTCTGCTGCCAGATCAGCCAATTGAGAAACTCGTTAGGATTATTCATCATGTCTGCAGAAAATGAGGTGAAGACCGCCCGATATTCCTCCATGTCTTTGTCTGAAGGCAAAGGACGCTGCGACACATCGCGCACCTCGTACAAAAACCCGAGGTAATTGAGTGGTGCGGCAAAGCCTTCAATGAAATTGTTATCCACTGCAGTTCGGTCTTCCGCTCCGTTATAGAGCACTAGAACCTTACGCTTGACCGGCTCAGCATAAGCACAGGGCAAAGCAAGGATGACAATCAGAAATGCGACAACAAGCCTATTCACCAGATGCATGAATAAACACCTCGTTTAATGCAGGAGTACTGACATAAGGGATAAAGCCCATCTTTCGGGAAAAATCGTAAGCTTTCAAAATTTCCTGCTTTTCTCCTGCAGGGACATAATCAAGAGTCAGGACCACCAGCTTGGAATTGACCTTCAAAGCGGCCTTTGCCTTGGAAATAAGAAAATTACGTTCCTCATCCGAAACATCTCTACGGACGGAAGTAGACAAGTCCATAGAGCTGCTCAATCCCTCTATCAACAGGTAGTTAAGATACGGAGCCGTGCGTCTCACAATTTCAAATCCCCTGTTCTGACAAAGCAGCAGCTTGGGGAACTTAATCTTGATTCCACGGACCAAATCAACGCAAGCCCGCTCTGTACCCTTGTAGGTATCCGGATCCCTGCGTTGCATATCAATGGGAGAATCGAGCGTATCAAAAAAAAGCCCGTCATATCCGGCCGAAAGGGCATCGGGGATAATACGGGAGAAAAGCAACTCGGCCCACTCAGGGCGGCGCACATCCACCACCCATGAGTCCCAGTTTTCATTATATCTCACAAGCAGATCAAGGTGCTTGGCCTCCTCGAAATAAGGTCCGTTCGCGGCAACCTCTCCAAGGCTGACATAAACCAGCACTTTTACACCTTTTGCGCGCAAAGGAGCAGGGTCCTGCCCTCCGGGAGCAGAGACCAGCAGATCGAAACCGGACAGATCATCCGTCCGGTCCTCACTTCCATAATAGCAGGCCCACGATTCAACAGCATTACTTCCGCCAAAAGCAAAAGTCCTGCCGAAGAGGGAAAAGGTAACCACAAGCAGCGCGATTATTGCGCAGAAACGGAAGACATTGCTGCCACCATATCTGCAAGAGTTTCCTGCGCTACGCTGTTCAGGGATTCCGTACATCCGAAAAAGCACCCCCCACTTTTGGAAGAAGATGAAGCCCACAGAACATTACCGGAAGAGACATCAACCATACGCAGGTTGATCCCCACAGTAGGACTTTGGTTAACCCCGCGCTTGTACTGGTACTCGGTCACAGAACCATAGATAACGGTGTCCACTCCAAGCTTGCTGCCTAATTTCTGAGCCACAACATCTTCCATGACAAACTCAAGATCGTCTTCATCACCTTTGATGCGCTTGAGCATTTCGGTGGTTTCCATGAGATCAAACTTAGTGGAAGCATAGAGTTCGGTGGTCAACAGGTCACCGACCATACGTCCTGCATTGGGAGTATTGGTCAGGTTCACCAGCGGCAGCACCGCAGCATGACGGGCTTCACTGGCAACCCCGTTGGGCTGGACATAATCTTTCATGTAGGTACCGGAACATCCGGCGAGAAAGAGAATAAAAATCAAAGTAGTGAAAAAGCTTTTTTTCACAGCACCCTCCTTATTTTATCGAAAATTTTAATTTTTAATTCGAATTAACCACATGAATTAAATAACAAATTCATCCCCGACTAAAAACTGGAATCACAGCTATATGCTAAATCATTCATTTATTCAGAACACTATAATCCGAATCCATCTCTATGCAAAGTATTTTTATTTGTAACCTTCAAAAATTACATTATATTTTGTACTGCAATCAAAGATTGAACCCTTTAATTTTATCTTTCGCCATGCTATTATTCCAAAACATAAAAATTCAACCGGAAGTCATAAGCATGAAATTACATACTATAGTAATCCTGACCTTTTTATCCATCATTGCCGCCTGTGCATCCACAACCCCAGCCCCCCCCTCAAGCAGCGCAGCCAAACAATCGCAACAGGAAACACGAATGACTACACCGCATATAAAAATCAACAGTTGGGCATACCAACTGCAAGGTCCTAAAATAGCAACACTGGCAGAATCTCCGTATGATTTGCTGGTAATTGACTATTCAAAAGACGGCTCTGATAAAAACAGATTTTCAGCCAAAGAAATATCCGTGCTCCACAAATTCAATAAAACCGTACTCTGCTACTTTTCCATCGGGGAAGCAGAAGATTATCGGTTTTACTGGCAGAAAGAATGGAAAGATAATCCACCGCGTTTTCTCGGAGAAGAAAACCCTGATTGGGCAGGTAACTTCAAAGTAAAATACTGGCGTGAGGACTGGTGGGAGAAGGGATTACGTCCTTATTTGGACCGTATTATCGAGGCCGGATTTGACGGTGTTTATCTGGATATAGTCGATGCGTACTGGTTCTGGCACGAGCAAGGCATTGACGTACGGAACACCGCAGACGATATGGTCAAGCTGATCAAAAGAATCGGAGACTACACCAGAACGAAAGCCGGAAAGAATTTCATCATCTGCCCTCAGAACGGCATGGGAGTATTCAAAGACTGCTCCCCGGAATACAAGGACGTATACTTCAAAACCGTAGATATGGTCGGGCTTGAGAGTCTGCTTTTCAACTACTATAGCGAAGGCGATAAAAACTACCGCCTGCAATTGGCAAGAGAACTTGCCGGGGCAGGCAAAACAATTCTTGATGTAGAATACATTGATAAGTCGCAATACGCTGATTACCTGAAACAGGTAAAGGGACTCGATTTCAAGCTGATCCCTTACGGATCAACGCCAGATGCTGCATTGGACGGGATTACTGATTTTTGGAAGTTTAGAAAGTAACCCGTAAAATTCCACCGGCATGCAGAGCGTTGAGTGCGATAGCTATTCCGGCCAGCATAACAAGCCCTGCGCTCAGCACAGGCAGGTTTTCAATCCACTTGCGTGAACCGGAAAACCTTTCGGTAAGCTTCGAGGCTCGTAGAGTCAGAATCCCAATGAGGATCAGCACTGCGGCAAGTCCAAGACTAAAGGCAAGAATCAGCAACAGCCCGAAAACAATACGCCCGAAAGCCACTGAAGCAAGCAAAACGACTAAAGCTGTCGGACAGGGTACCATACCTCCTGCAATGCCGAGGCTGAGCATGGACCACCACGAAACAGGCTCGGATTCATTGCCGTGCTCATGTGAATGGTCATGTGAATGGCCGTGGTGGTGGTCGTGACTATGCACAGCCCTGCGGGCAAGCATCATGTATCCGACTCCGAAAACCAATGCCCCGGAAAATGCTCCCAGCCACGGATAAAGATCTCCGGGCAGAAAATAACGCGAAAGCAGCAGAGCGATAATACCGAGAACGATAACACTGGCGACATGGGTAATGGTAACAATTGTGCCTAGAGTGAATGCGTCTCGAATACGCCCGCTGCGCCCGATGAGATATGCTGCCACCATGGCTTTACCGTGTCCGGGACTGAGCGCGTGCCCCATGCCCAAAAAAAATGCCAACCCAAGAGCGAACAGGACTGTACCCGGACCAAGATTTTCCTGCGCCAGATAATCCTTAAGAGCAGCCTGACTGGAATCTTCCTGCGGAACAGGCTTTAGACCGCTGCCATCCACCGCTGGAGTCGGGACGGGAAAAGACGTTCCCTGTCCTTCAACTTTCTTGGCAAAAAACTGATAATTCAATTCCCGTGAATCAGGTGAAGTTCTTACTATGCTGAATTGCGGGTCAGCCTGCACCTTCCACTTCAGCCACTTCAACTCCCCGGTCTGAAAATTGTTGTCCGAAAGTTTCAGGTAATGCTTACCGAAATCATCTTCCGGCAAAGGTATGGCGTAAACAAGGTTTGAGCGTAGTCCGTTATTATACCCGCCCGGAGCCGCTGAGACGGAATCATAATAGAGTTCAGGAACAATCGGCTTATCATCCAAATAGACTTCCAGGTTTGGCAGTAACAAAGAGTTAATATCCCGCGAAAGCATTCTTTCCTCTGAGCCGGAGACCTTGCCGTCATGGTCGGCATCAGGAATGAGTGTAGCGGTGATGGAAGGCCCGATGGAAGTATCATATACTATCAACAACCTCGTCCCTTCGTTCATAACTGTTGTTTCCTGCACAACTTCCCCCAAAGGATGGGCTTGGGCAACAACAGCACTCAGGCAACAGATCAGGATACTGAATATGATATACAGCTTTCGCACTTTTAATATTTCCTCACAACAATTTTGGTTTCTCTGACCACAAGTTGTCATAGATAGAAGTTGACAGCAATAGTGCTCAAAGCTATACACCATAAAAAATGACCAGCGGTCACTTTATGACCAAAGGTCGCAAAAACAAGTAACCAGAAAACCAAATGGCCAGAAAACAACAGGAAAAATCTCTACAAACCAAGAAAGAACTCATGGAAGCTGCCAACGAACTTTTTGGAAAGAAAGGTTTCGTAGAAACTACAGTGGCAGAAATCACCAGATATGCTGGATACGCCAAAGGCAGTTTCTACCGCCACTGGGTGAGCAAGGACAAACTCTTTCTGGAAATCGTAGAAGAAAAGCTGACCGAGTATCGCAATTCCCGCGATGACCGCTTGGACAAAGCAGAATCCCTTGAAGAGGTCATGAACATTATCTGGGATTTTCTGGAAAACATTGTCCGCGACCAAAACTGGGCCAAAGTCTTTCTGGAATTTACCATCTATGCTTCAAGGGTGCCGGAACTGCGCGAAGACCTGAGCCTGAGTCAGTACCGTCTTTCCGAAGAAGTCTTTGCCGCTCTGGTTCGCGATTTTGTTGAGACGGACTATCCGCCGGAAAAGATCGGAGCATTCAACACCGTACTATTCGAAGGATATATGGTCAGAAGTTCCATTGAAACCGGGTTTATGATCCAGAACAACAATGGCCCAGGACTAATCGATTTTAACGACGTCCGCGAAGCAGCGGTAACTCTTGCCTTAACCAACGGACTGAAAAAAGCTGAATAAACAGCCAGTTTAGATAAAAAACGGAGGGAACATGAAAAAACTTTTAATTACAGTAGTGGCCGCAGCCATGTGCATGTGCGCCCTGCCGCTCACAGCAGGTGCAAAATCCATTAACCTTACCTACTCAAACTTTTTCCCGCCCACCCACATCCAGTCCAAACTGGCCAAGCAGTGGGGAGAGGAAGTAACCAAACGCACCGAAGGCCGTGTGACCATCGCCTACTTTCCCGGCGGAACCCTGACCAAAGCCAAGCAATGCTACGACGGCGTAGTTGAAGGTCTTTCCGATATCGGCATGTCTGCGCTGGCATATTCCCGTGGCCGTTTCCCGACAATGGCTGCTGTTGATCTGCCTCTCGGCTACAAATCCGGCGTAGCTGCAACCAAGGTTGCCAATGCGGTTTACGATAAGTTCCAGCCAAAAGAACTGCGCGACGTAAAGGTTCTGTTTTTCCATGCCCACGGTCCCGGCCTGCTCTTCACCGCCAAGAAACCGGTTAAGACTCTCGAAGACATCAAAGGCATGAAACTGCGCGGAACCGGAAACTCCGCTCAGCTGCTTAAAGCTCTCGGCGCGGCTCCGGTTGCCATGTCCATGCCTGACAGCTATCAGGCCATCCGCAAAGGCGTTGTTGACGGCGGCGTATACCCCATGGAAACCAACAAGGGTTGGAAAATGGGCGAAGTCGTTGACTACTGCACCCTCGATTATCCCGTCGGTTACACCACCACTTTCTTTGCAGTCATGAATAAGGATAAATGGGAAGCTATTTCCGAGCAGGATCAGAAAATCATTATGGAAATCAGCAGAGAGTTCGCGGGCAAGCACGGTCAGGCCTGGGATGAAAGCGACAAAGAAGGACGCGAGTTCCTGACCCAGAAAGGTGGACAGTTCATTGAGCTGAGCGAAGCCGAAGGCAAGCGCTGGAAAGAAAAAGCTGCGCCCATGATGGATGATTACATCGAGAAAGCCGGCAAGAAGAAACTCGACGGCAAAGCAATTCTCGACTTTACCGTAGAAACTTTGAACAGCGTTCAGTAATCGCAGGACAATATAGATTCAATCTCCCCCATTCTGCTATGCGGAGTGGGGGAAATTTCGTAAATTCGGAGATTGTAGTGGGTAATCAAGTCATAAGCCTCATCAACAAATTTGAGGCATTGTTAAAAAAAATTGCCGCCGTATGCTTAATAGGCATGGCCCTTTTAACCGGGGCGGATATTATTTCACGCGGCGTGCTGAACACCCCCATTTTCGGGGTCGAGGATATTGTGGCAGTGCTGGCGGTTTTGACTACCGGACTGGCTCTTGGCTATGCCGAAAACCAAAAGGCAAACATAGGTGTGGAATTCCTCTACAGCAAGATGAATGCCCGCACCCGACGCATTGTTAAGATCATAACTACGTCCTTAAGTGTTGCCCTGTTCGGACTGGTTACATGGAGACTATATCTTTACGGCTGCTCAATGCGTGAATCCGGGGAAGTTTCAATGACCCTTGAATTACCCACTGATATGGTCATTTTCGCGCTGACTTTCGGTTTCGGTTGCTTCACTCTCACCCTGCTGAAAGAACTCATCATGCTTTTCAAAGGGGAAGAATAAATGGAACCGACCACTCTTGGAATTATCGGCATCTTTGTAATGCTGGCCCTGCTAATGACCCGCATGCCCGTGGCTTACGTCATGACTCTTGTCGGCTTCGGCGGGTTCTCCTTGCTTATTTCCGTGAAAGGCGGCATGAACCTGCTTTCCCGCAGCTTTTACGACACATTTTCATCATATAGCCTGTCCACTATTCCCCTGTTCATCCTCATGGGCCAGTTAGCCTTTAACAGTGGGATCAGCCGCAGGCTCTACAGTACGGCATACCATTTCCTGGGACACATTCAGGGCGGTTTGGCCATGGCAACTGTTGCCGCATGCACTGCATTCGGTTCGGTCTGCGGCTCCAGCCCTGCAACTGCTGCCACAATGGCGACCGTCGGTATCCCGGAAATGAAACGCTACGGTTACTCCAACTCCCTCGCAGCCGGTTCCGTTGCTTCCGGCGGTGGTCTGGGTATGATCATGCCGCCCAGCATCGTGCTCATCGTCTACGGCATACTTACCGAGCAATCCATCGGTGAATTGTTCATGGCAGGAATTCTACCTTCTGTAGTGCTGACCATCCTGTTCATCATCGCTATTGCCATAGTCTGCCACCGCGACCCCAGCCTCGGACCCAAGGGCGAAACTTTTCCCTTGAGCGCCAAACTTAAATCTCTCATGGGACTGATGGACACCATCGCCGTATTCGCCCTTGTAATCGGTGGTATGTTCTTTGGATTCTTTACTCCCAACGAATCCGCTGCTGTCGGCGTACTGGGGATTCTCGTACTTGGAATAATCAAACGTCAGCTGACATGGGAGGCTTTCGTAAATTCACTGTATGAAACCCTGCGCACATCAGTAATGGTCCTCTTCCTCGTAGCCGGGGCGCTGATTTTCGGTAAATTCCTAGCCGTAACCCGCATTCCTTTCAATGTTGCCGAATGGACTGCTTCATTCGACCTGCATCCGCTGATCATCGTTTCCATGATCCTAATCGTCTACTTCATCGGCGGCTGCATCATGGACGCACTGGCCCTCATAATGCTGACTATCCCGGTATTCTACCCGGTTATCACGACACTTGGCTTCGATCCCATCTGGTTCGGGGTCATCATAGTGCTGATCACCCAGATCGGAGTCATCACACCTCCTGTAGGAATCAACGTGTACGTGGTTTACGGCATGGCCCAAAAATTTGCCCCGGATATCACCCTTGAGGATATCTTCAAGGGGACCATGCCCTTCCTGCTGGCAATTCTGGTGGGAATAGTACTCTTCGCCATTTTTCCGCAAATAATTTTGTATCTGCCGCAGGCAATGTATTAAAAACAAGTAATATAAACGAAGAAAGCCGCAGTACCAATGGTGCTGCGGCTTTAATTTTAACAACTATTCTTTAACCAGATATCCGGCAGGAGCGTTAGTCCACGGCAAAGTCTTAATCTTCACTCCGGGCTTATCAGCAAAAAATTCATCCACGGCTTTGGTTTCACCGGGCCACTGCTGAATCCCATATTCATCAAAGAGAATAACCCCACCCCGGCTTAACAAAGGCCAAAACGCCTCTAAGGCAGCCTTCGTAGGTGCATAAAGATCACAATCAAAATGAATCAGCGAGAAACGCACCCCGGGATTATCCTTCACAAACTGCCTGCAAGTCTCTTCAATCTGCCCTTCAACTAGTTTAATTCTGGGCTTCTGCGGAATAAATCTATCATTATCAAAAAGTTTAATCGCATCCAGAAGCTCCTGATAATGATCCTTGGGCGAAAATCCACCTATCATTTTATTGGATTCTTCGATGGATTTTCCATCCTCAGGTGAAAAGGAGGTGAACCCCTCCCAATTATCAAATCCCCAGACGGTTTTGGTCCGGTCGCCAATGCAGTATGATTCAAGCAGATTTGCCCAAGTAAATAGGCCCATCCCCCTAAACACACCAAGCTCAGCAATATCACCGGGAACATCAAGGGTCATGCGGAATAATTCGGAATGTGCCAGAAATCTTTTAATCCACTGTCTCCGCCCCAAAACCATCCAGTGCTTAGCAGCATCAAGAGAGGAAAAACCATATCGTTCACAGTGTTCTGCAATCTGGTCTTCGACTTCGCAGTCGCTCAAAGATTTTGCAAATCCATCGAATTTTTTAGTCATTTCTTCCCTTGAGATCAAAAAGTTTGTAGGCATCCAGAGGCTTAGCCTGCCCGACATACGGAGCTACATATTTATCGAAAAATTCATCATCCTCACCCAGCAGACAACAAGGATGGGTTCCCTGAAACCATTTACTTGTAAGTAAGGATTTCCGAGCGTCAGCCAAAGAGACATCTTTTATATTACCTAAAGTGTACTGACAAAAATTGCAGGGAAAAATCTCGCCGCTGGCACTGATTGCCATGAAATTTACCCCAGCAGGACAACGATCCTTACCATTACAGTTATAGATATCACGTCCGATATGACGCTGACCATTGGGCAAAGTTCCCCGCGTTTCAAAAATATCTTTCAACTGCGCAGCTTCATCAGGGGTGATCCGTATATCCTTTATCCCGTCCCACTTTCCAACTGGCATAGCGACCTGAACTTCTACCCTAACCTGTAATTCCTTAGCGATCTCCAAAACCTTTTTAAAACTATCCTGTTCAATCGTCCCGTGGGAAACTACTGTGGACACAGCCGAGTGCAGCCCTTCAGCTGTGGTATTCTTAACCGCTTCAATTACTCGTTCAAATGAACCAAACACCCTGTTCTCATCATGCTCAGCCGCAAATCCGGAATCAAGGCTGTAGGATATCTTATCTACATTCAGGGCCTTTAACTCTTTAATTTTATAATGATCCATCTCCCAGCCGTTGGAGACAACATTAATATATGTTTCCTGAGGATGAATCATTTCAATAATGCTTACCAATCTGTCAAACTCCAGTATAGCCTCGCCGCCCTGCAGGACATAATGGAAAACACCAAGTTCATAGGCCTCTCGGGTTACTCTCCTCAGATATTCAAGATCAACATCAGGTTGCTGCTTGAAAACGGAAGCATAACAATGCGAACAGGACATATTACATCTATTAGTGACATCCAGAGCAATTGTCCGCAAACGGTCAGGAGTATTGTTGGCCTGCCTTTCATGCAATAAATATTTATCTTCAAACATATGTATAAAGAACTAATTTAATAAGTATATGGAGTCAAATCATAGACTAATTCAAAAGAAAATACGCATTCCCGCCACCAACACGACCAAAAATATGATAGTCATCCCGGCACCGGCGCGCAGATAATCAACAGCCTTTAAACCTGCCGGACGCATAACCAGAGCATTTACCTGATGCGTGGGCAGAACGAAGGTATTGGAAGCAGCCAAGGCCACTGTCATAGCTGCTACACGCGGATCAGCACCGCATGAAAGAGCTAGGTTCATGGACAATGGCACCAGCAAAACCGTGGCTCCTACATTGGAAGTAAAGAGAGTAAAAAAAGAAGTTAACAGCCCTATACAGATAAGCAGGACCGTTGGTGATGGAACTCCAACTGCATTCATGAGCATATCGGCAATCATTTTAGCAGCTCCAGTATTTTCAAAAGCAAGTCCCAGCGGAATCAATCCTGCCAACAGGAATACTGTCATCCAGTCCACGGAACGGTATGCTTCATCAATAGTCAGCACCTTACCGAGAATCATTGCCATGGCTCCGAACAATAGCGCAATGGAAAGCTGAATATCCAATACCAGAATCATGAACATGGTCACAGCCAGACATCCAATGGCAAATGGTGCCTTATCTTCACGCTGCAATTCACCTTGTATCGGTTCAGTAAAGATGAAATCGTTCTGATCCTTGAACTGATGAAAAGCGCTCCACTTACCATGTAGCAGAAAAGCATTACCTTCACTGACAACCATATCGGAAAGGTCGCTGATAATCATCTCATGGCCTACATAAACGGCCAGTGGAACTACACCAAATTTCTTACGCAGCTGGATCTCCCCCACGGTCATTCCAATAAATTGAGATCTGGGCGAAACAATCCCTTCCATGATCCCTGAATTGGTAGGGGCAAGATCATCAGCGAAAACTTTCAGCTCATGCGAGTACGTCCAGCCATAGTCAGCCGCAAGTTTTTTAATAAACATGGCCTCACCGATTATAGCGATAGTATCTCCGGGACAAAGAGTATCTTCAGGACGGGGCGCAACATTTCTTTTATGGGTTTGTGCGTTATATGAAGCAAGAACTGAACAAGCGTAGTTTGATCGTATTTGAAGCTCAGAAAGACACTGCTCATTAAAACCATGAACAGGTATTTTCATCTCATATACCTCGCCCACGTCATGGTAAGTCTTATCCAGCAAAGGTGACAGCGGTCCACTAATCTTACTGGCCTTACTATGGGGCAAAATCCATTTTCCAAATACATTGAAATAAATCAAAGCTGAAAGGATAAGCATGATCCCGATAGGAGTCATACTGAACATTCCGAAATGTTCATAGCTGACACCTCGCACGGTCAGTAAATCATTGAGCAAGATCAGAGGGCTTGAACCGACAAGGGTAAGAGTACCGCCGATAATGGCACAAAAAGCCATAGGCAATAAAATATGAGAGGCAGGAACTCCGGTCTGGATAGAAATACGTTTAGCAGCGGGCATAAAAAGCGCAGCAGCCCCGATATTTTGCATGAACCCCGATATTCCGGCCACGGTAGCCGAAACCATAGAAGTAATCTTCCTTTCATCTCTTCCGGCAAACCTGAGAATTAACTGGGCAAGTTTATTCATTACACCGGTCTTATCGAGGCCTGCCCCAATAATGATAACAGCAATGATAGAAACTACGGCGTTACTACTCAACCCGCTGATAGCCTGCTGCGGCGTGACCAGACCGAGCAAAGGCAAGCAGACCATGACCATAATACCGACCATGTCTACGCGTACCCATTCAAATATAAAGAAAAGTACGACTAAAAATAGGACTGCGAGAACTAAGATAATATCTGGAGTGATAGACATAACGAGCAGGCTTTTCCTTTTATTTGATAATTATCAGACATTATTAAAATGCCTGAGTTTTTTTTTTAAGACAAGAAGGAGTTTGATCTAAAGGAACAATCAACTAATCGCTTCACTTCATCTAATACGGCATAGTCTATTTATTCCACTTGACTTATATAAATAAAACGATGCACTTTAAATAAAAAATAATAAGGAGACATAGATACAAAAAGACATGCATTACTACGGGACTTACGCGTTAGCCAGAGCTGCAGGTATCAAACCTGAAGCTGCACAGATCATAGCTTCTGCTTCTCAATTTGTGGATGATAATGCCAAGAAAGAAAACATTGATTTCACAGATAAGGCGTGCCTCATTTCAAGGCCGACAGCACATCATTGTGAAGATGTAAAAAACATTCTTCCTGATGACCAGCGAGTGGTCTGGGTGCCTTTTCACTTTCTTCCCGGCGGAGAAGGCAGGACCTTTAATGAAAGGATTGTCTGTACTCAAGACAGTGAAATTGCGCGAAAGATGGTAGCCAATCATCTGAGTAAGACAGACAAGGATTTCTATCAGCAATTGATTGGCATTACGGCACATGTCTACGCAGACACATTTTCTCATTACGGTTTTTCAGGAATGAGTTCTGATGTGAATGACGTGGATACTTTAAGTATTGAACTGGTGGCGAATGCAGACCCCAACATATTCAATAACCTGAAAGACAAGGCGTGTCATTTTTTGGAAAAGCTAAAAACCGGGGCTGCTGAGTTCGGCTCACGTAAATTGGGTCACGGAGGTGTATATACATATCCGGACCAACCGTTTCTCAAATGGAATTTCAAGTATGAAAACGGAACTCCCAGTAACCGAAACAACCTGCAAACCTTCATGGACGGATCTGAAGCCATTTATAATTTGTTTCGAGCTGCTTGTGAGACAGATAAGAGCATTTATGAAGGCAAGCATCGCAACTTCTCCCAAATCAAAGCCAGTTTGCAGGAGATCTTATCATATCCCGAACATGATGAAGATAAGCGTTGTGAAAACTGGATTAAATCATTCGAGAACGAAACCTCCAACTTTACTGAAGGAGCAGAAATTATGCCAGAGTATCTGGGGGATGTATGGAACGGAGAGAGAAAAGCTTTGGACAACAACGCTCATTCATCGCTTATCCTGCAATCGCCGGTATACAATTTCTACAAAGCGGCATCCTATCATCGACATTTCGTATTGCGGGACCTACTTCCCAAATATGATATCGTAGTCGCTTAGGATCCGCCCCTCAAATCCCTCAACACTCGAAAATCCCCCTGCGCCAACAAGTAAAGCCCCCTTGAATTAACAAGGGGGCTTCGAAATAAAAAAGCTTGCGGCGACCTACTTTCCCACTAGCTACCTAGCAGTATCATCGGCGATGGAGAGCTTAACTTCCGAGTTCGGAATGGGGTCGGGTGTGACCTCTCCTCAATGGCCGCAAGCAAATTTAGCTTGCTTTTGAGCAAAAATATATGGTTGAAATAGAGAAGATTAACCTTAACTATTTAAAGTTAAGGGAAGAGAAGAAAAATAAGTCGCACGATTTATTAGTACTGGTCAGCTGAATGCATCACTGCACTTACACCTCCAGCCTATCAACCAGGTGGTCTACCTGGAATCTTTAGATGCTAAAGCATAGGGATAACTAATCTTGAGGCAGGCTTCCCGCTTAGATGCTTTCAGCGGTTATCCCTTCCGAACTTAGCTACCCTGCAATGCCACTGGCGTGACAACAGGAACACCATAGGTTCGTCCACCCCGGTCCTCTCGTACTAGGGACAGACCCTCTTCAATTATCCTACGCCCACGGTAGATAGGGACCAAACTGTCTCACGACGTTTTAAACCCAGCTCGCGTACCACTTTAATCGGCGAACAGCCGAACCCTTGGGACCTGCTTCAGCCCCAGGATGTGATGAGCCGACATCGAGGTGCCAAACCGCATCGTCGATGTGAACTCTTGGATGCGATCAGCCTGTTATCCCCGGCGTACCTTTTATCCTATGAGCGATGGCCCTTCCATGCGGAACCACCGGATCACTAAGACCAACTTTCGTTCCTGCTCGACATGTCTGTCTTACAGTCAAGCTCCCTTATGCCTTTGCACTCGACGGCTGGTTTCCAATCAGCCTGAGGGAACCTTTGCAAGCCTCCGTTACTTTTTGGGAGGCGACCGCCCCAGTCAAACTACCCACCAGACACTGTCTCCAAGCCGGATAACGGCATTGGATTAGAATTCAAGACTATCAAGGGTGGTATTTCAAGGATGGCTCCACCGACACTGGCGTGCCGGCTTCAAAGCCTCCCACCTATCCTACACATGATAGCCCTAAACCCAATGTCAAGCTATAGTAAAGGTGCACAGGGTCTTTCCGTCTTACCGCGGGTAACCAGCATTTTCACTGGTAATTCAATTTCACTGAGTCTCTGGTTGAGACAGTGGGGAGATCGTTACGCCATTCGTGCAGGTCGGAACTTACCCGACAAGGAATTTCGCTACCTTAGGACCGTTATAGTTACGGCCGCCGTTTACTGGGGCTTCAATTCGGAGCTTCGGCCGAAGCCTAACACCTCCTTTTAACCTTCCAGCACCGGGCAGGCGTCAGTCCCTATACATCGTCTTACGACTTAGCAGAGACCTATGTTTTTAGTAAACAGTCGCCCCCCCCGATTCTCTGCGGCTCCAAACAGCTCGTTAAGTGAATCAAGTCACCGTCTGGAGCATCCCTTCTCGCTAACTTACGGGATCATTTTGCCGAGTTCCTTAACCAGAGTTCTCTCAAGCGCCTTGGTCTACTCGACCCGACTACCTGTGTTGG